>JAKDLE010000953.1 GCA_030453005.1 Pseudonocardia sp.
CGTCGGTGGTCAGCACGAACACCTCGGGCACGGGGATCGGCAGCGGCAGGGGCGGGATCACCGGGGCAGCAGGCCGCGCCCGTCGGACGCGGCGGGGCGCGTGGCACCGAGGTAGTCGTCGCCGGGCCAGCGGTGATACGCCACCTGCACCGGCTCGCCGAACCGGGGCGCGTTGACCATTCGCCCGCCGCCGAGGAACAGGCCGACGTGGTGGACCCGCTCGGGCACGCCGTAGAAGACCAGGTCGCCGGGCAGCAGCGGCGCGCCGGGGGGCACCCGCGGACCGGCGTAGTACTGGGTGTGCGCCGTGCGCGGCAGATCGACGCCCGCCGCGGCGTAGGCGAAGTGGGTGAGCCCGGAGCAGTCGAGCCCCGCGGTTCAGCCGAACCGCGGCGGGCGCTTCTCCCGGTGCGCGGCGAGGCCCTCGGCCACGTCGTCGAGGCCGAAGCCGTAGAACTCCAGGGCCAGGGACGCGTCGAACGACGGACCGGCGGCGCGGTACCAGTTGTTGAGCGCCTGCTTCGTGAACATGATCGCACTCGGTGATCCGGCGACGAGCTTGCGCGCCACCTCCATCGCGCGGTCGTGCACCTGCTCGTCGTCGACGCAGACCGACACGAGCCCGATCCGCTCGGCCTCCTCCCCGGTGAGGACGTCGCAGGTGAGCAGGTAGTACTTGGCCTTCGCCATGCCGCACAACAGCGGCCAGTTGAGCACGGCGTGGTCGCCCGCGGCGACGCCGAGCCGGGTGTGCCCGTCGACGATCTTCGCGGTGCGTCCGGCGACGGAGACGTCGGCGAGCAGCGCCACCGCGAGCCCGGCCCCCACGCAGGGCCCGTGGATCGCCGAGATCACCGGCTTGGAGCAGTTGATCACGTTGTAGACCAGGTCGCGGGCCTCGCGCATGACGCGCGTCCGCGTGGTCGGATCGGCCACCATCGACTCGATCAGGTCGAACGAGCCGCCCGCGGAGAACCCCTTCCCGGCGCCCTGGACGACGACGGCGCGCACGGAGTCGTCACGGTCGATCACCGGCCAGATGTCGGCGAGCTGGCGGTGCGCGTCGGCACCGACGGCGTTGACGTTCGGCCCGTCCAGGACGATCTGCAGGATCGCCTCCTCGGGGCGCTCGACACGCAGGGCGGAGAAGGCGCTGTAGTCCGGCACGCCCAGACCCTACTTCCCGGTTGCCCCTACTTCCCGGGGTCGAGCTCCTTCGGCGGCTTCGCCCGCTTCACCTCGACGCCACCCATCAGGGCGAACCCGTTGATCCGTACCTTCACCCCGCCCGACCCGGCGCCGGCGCCGTGCCCGTCGAACACGCCCATCAGACCGAACCCGTTGACCTCCACGTCCATGTCGTGCGGCACGGTGATGTCGACACCCCCCATGATCGCCACCGCGGTGATCGTGACCTGCGGGGCGGAGAACCTGGCCCGCCGCAGGTCGAGTTCGATCCCGCCCATCAGCGCGATCGCGGTGTGCTGCGGCGGGACGACCCACTCCCCCACGCGGTCACAGCCGCTCATGATCGCCACCGACACCGCGGGCCCCGCCGACGGCGTTCCCGCCTGCGGACCGGGCGCGACCGGGGCCCCGGTGACCGGAGCGGGCAGGTCGCGGGTCAAGGGCACCAGTTCGCCGTAGGTGCGGGCGGCGTAGAGGCTCTCCAGCCGGTCGCTCAGCTCGTCGAGCGTGAGCCTGCCCTCCGCA
>JAKDLE010000097.1 GCA_030453005.1 Pseudonocardia sp.
ACCCGCACGTGGTGGTTCGCCGGGCTGCGCCAACTGCTCTTCGGGGCGATCGCCGCGGGCGCGACGTACGCCGTGGGCTCGTTCATCGGTGTCGACGCCGTGGGGTAGCGGCCGCACGCGGGGAGCGGTCACAGGTCGCGCAGCGTGCCGTTCGCGACGGTCGGTTCGGACGCCGTGAGCGTGTCGGGCGCCGGGCCGGGCAGCGTCTCGGGGGCACGCAACCAGAACAGCCACCCCACGGCCAGCACCCCCCCGGTCACCGCGAAGGCGGGTCCGTAGCCGACGACCTGGGCGAGCGCGCCCGCCGCGACCGGACCGACGATCGCCCCGGTGTCCGACGCCATCTGGAACCCGGCCAGCACCGTGCCGCCGCGCGCCTTGCTGCCGATCACGTCGGCGACGGCGGCGTTGAGCGGCGGGTTGATCAGCCCGCTGCCCAGACCCGCCACGAGGCACACGACCAGGAACCACACGGGGTCGCCGACGTAGCCCAGCGCCCCGGTGCCGAGCGCCGCGACCGCCAGGCCGACGAGCATCGGTGGCTTGCGGCCGTAGCGGTCGGCGAGCCGTCCGGCCACGACCAGCGTGGCCGCGTTGCCGACCGCGAACACGGCCAGCGCGATGCCCGACCACGCTTCGGGCTGCCCCAACGCCTCGACGACGAGCAGCGGCACCAGCGCGATCCGCGCGCCGAACACCGCCCAGCCGTTCCCGAAGCTCGCCACGAGAGCGGCGCGGTAGGCGCGGTGACCCACCGCGTCGCGGAACCGGGCGGGCGGCACGTCGGGGGCGGTCACCGACGTCGGCACGCCGGTCCGGCCGCGCAGCAGCGCGCCGCTGACCAGGGCGACGAGGATCAGCACCGCGGCGTAGACCAGGAACGGCGCCCGCAGGCTGATCGCCACCAGCCCACCGCCCGCGAGTGGCCCGACGATGTTGCCCAGCAGGAACCCGGTGGCCCACATCCCCGACGCCCGCCCCCGGATCTCCGGCGGCGCGAGCCGGATCAGCAGCGACAGGGCCGAGATCGTGAACATCGTCGACCCGATGCCGCCGAGAGACCGGTAGGTCAACAGCTGCCAGTAGCCCGTGGCGAACGCGCAGGCGGCGCTGGACAGGGCCACGATCAGCAGCCCGATCATGTAGACGCGCAGCTCGCCCATCCGCCCGACCAACAGCCCGGCGCTGGGCGCGAAGACGAGCCGGGCCAGGGCGAACACGCTCACGATCAGCGAGGTCGCGACGATGCTGACGTCGAACGTGCGGACGAAGACCGGCAGCGTCGGGGCGACGAGCCCGAACCCGATCGCGATCATGAACGACGAGCCGACCAGCACCCAGATCTCGCGCGGCAACCGCTCGCGTTCCACGGCGGCGCGCGGGGAGTCGGTCTCGACCACCCGCGGCCCCCTTCCATGGCAACGCCAACGACCCTCACCGTACGTGGGAACAAGCCCCGACCCGACGCAGGCATTCCCGCGCACGGTCAGCCGGGCTTGACCGTGTAGGTGTGCCCGGCCGCCCGCAATCGCTCGACGAGCACGCCCCCCATGGCGGTGGCGGGGGTGAGCGAACCCGACCGGTCGGGCAGCCGCTCACCGTCGAGCGCGAGACAGAGCCCGCTCTCGCCCAGCATCACCGCGGTCGCCGCGTAGCCGGGGTCGCCCGTCCCCGCGACGCGTGCCTGGTAGCGCCGCCCGCTCGAGGTGGCGGCCTCGATGTCCATCCGGAACCACCCGGCGGCCCGGGCCTGTTCGCTCGGCCCCGCACCCGGCTTGGGCAGCAGCCGGTCGAGCACCGCGCGGGTGGGGGCGGTGCCGAACCCGGCGAGGACGGCGCCGAGCCCCGCGGTCACGCCCACGGCCGCGACGGCGGCGGCGGGACCGGTGCCCAGCCCCATCGTCTCGCCGTAGCGCAGCGACCGGCCGTAGCCCCAGCCCAGCAGTGCGTTGCTCCGTCGGACCACCCGCGTGTTGTAGGACGCCATCACGAACGGCGCGGTCCAGGTGCTGCGCGGCCCGCGACGGGCGGGCGCCGGGAAGTCCGAGGGCTGCGCAGGCATCGGCTCGGCCGCCCGGTCGGGGCTCAGCGCGTGCGGGTCGCCCACGACGCGGCGCCGCGACGGGTCGGCGGCGACGGCCTCGACCTGCGCGCGCATCGAGTCGATCGTGCCGCCGCTGAACCCGCCCCTGGCCGTCGCGATCAGGTTGACGTCGGTCAGCTCGCCCGCGCCGTCGGCGACGGCCCGCTCGTGCAGCATCAGCACCCCGAGGTCGGACGGGACCGAGTCGTAGCCGCACGAGTGCACGATCCGCGCGCCCGACTCCCGGGCGAGCGCGTCCACGCGGTCGATCGCGTCGCGGTGGAACAGCACCTCGCCGGTGAGGTCGGCGTAATGCGTGCCTGCGCGCGCGCAGGCCTCGACGACCGGCATCCCGTACCGGGCGTAGGGCCCGACGGTGGTGACCAGTACCCGGGTGGCCGCGGCGAGCCGGTCGAGCGCGGCCGCGTCGGCGGTGTCGGCCACCAGCAGCGGCCACTCCCGGGCCGCCGCGGGCAGCCGCCTGCGGGCGGCCTCCAACTTGCTGAGCGACCGCCCGGCGAGGCCGATCCGCGTCCCGGCCGGCGCGTGCTCGGCGAGGTAGGCGGCGGTCAGCGCGCCGACGAACCCGGTGGCGCCGTAGACGACGAGATCGTGCTGTTCAGTCATGCCGACCACCCTGCCCGACACGTCGGACACTCGTGCATAGGCAGGGGGCGTTCGGGCACCCCGCAACCATGACCGAGTTCGAGACGGAACGATCCATGCCCGCCGACGCGGACACGGTGTTCGCCGTGGCCTCCGATCTGGAACGGCTCACCGAGTGGCTGCCCCACTCGGTGACGGTGCGCCCCACCGACGACGGGGCCGCGGGCAAGGACGTCACCCGCGAGGTGCACGCCGACGTGGAGCCGCGCGGCGTCGACACGCACGGGCTGGTGCGGGTGCGGTCGGACCAGATGCGGGTCGAGTGGGGCGGGGAAGCCTCGGACTACGCGGGCTACCTGCAGGTGATGGGTGTCGAACCCGACCAGTCCTCCGTGCTGCTGCACCTGTCGTTCCTCGGCGACCAGCCCGAGACGCGCGACGCCGCCGAGGCCGACGAGGTGCGGGGCTGGCTCGACGACGGCCTGGAGAAGCTGCACCGGCTGATCGCGGAACGCACGCCCTGACCGCGGAACGCACGCCCTGACCGCCCAGGCCGCGGAGTACCGACGACGACGCCCCGCCGACCGGTCGGTCGGCGGGGCGTCGTACGGGGTGGAGGTGCCGGGAATCGAACCCGGGTCCTCCGTCGCTCCACAAGGGCTTCTCCGTGCGCAGTCCGCTATGCCTCTACTCGGATCCTCCGGTCACGCGAACAAGCCGGAGTGACGATCCCAGTCACTGTGTGCTGTCCCTGTCCGCCCCGCGACCGGGCGAGCAGGTGAGTCCCCTAGCTGATGCCGGGGTCCGGGTCGGGAACGCACCCGGTCCGACAGAGTCACACTCGCTTAGGCAGCGAGTGCGAACTCGCGCTGACTGGAGTCGGCGCTTATAAGTTTGCGACGGGTGGTTTGCGAGATCATCGTCGCCTTCCTCGGCACGCTTCCCCTTGATCGACGAACGGAGTCGAAACCGTTCACCCCCTTCTACGCCCGGCACGCGCGGACGTCCTGTACAGGGTAACGCCCCCGGGCCCGGACATCATCCCGGTTGCTCCTCGAAGCGGTCAGACGCCGAGCAGCCGGGCCGGGTTGTCGTGCAGGACGGCCCGCAGGAACGGCTCGCCGAGGCGGTCGTCGGCCCCCGCCCAGCCCGCCACGGCGGCCACCTGCTCGAACGCCCCGTAGGGGATGTTGGGGTAGTCGGAGCCGTAGACCACGCGGTCGGCGACGTCGACCAGACGCGCGGCCCAGTCCGCGGGCAGCGGGGTCATCGCCTGGGTGAACGGGGTGCCGACCATCGTGGTGTCGATGTGCACGCCGGCATGACGACGCACCAGGTCGAGTGCGCCGTCGAAGTCGGGCATCCCCGCGTGGGCGAGCACCACCGGCAGCCTCGGGTGCTCGGCGATGACCTCGCCGAACACGTCGAGGCCGGTGTGGGCGCCGGGGATGGGACCGTGGCCGCAGTGCACGATCGCGGGCACCCCGGCGTCGGCGAGCAGGCCCCACGCGGGGCGCAGCAGCGCGTCGCGCGGATCGAACCCGCCGACCTGCACGTGCACCTTCACCGCCCGCGCCCCCGCCTCGACGGCCGCGCCGAGGTAGTCGACGACGTCGGGTTCGGGGAACAGCGTGGCCGTGGGCACCGCGCCCGGCGTGCGCGCGGCGAACTCGGTGACCCACTCGGTGAGCCACCGGCCCATGCCCGGTTTGTGCGGGTAGACCAGCGGCGCGAACGCCCGCACGCCCAGCGCCCCGAGCGTGGCGACGCGCTCGTCCGCCGAGGTGCGGTAGTGGATCGGCCACGCCGTGCCGTAGTGGGTCTCGGCGCGGTCGAAGTACGCCCACACCTTGTCCATCACCTGGTCGGGCAGGAAGTGCACGTGGGCGTCGACGATCCCGGGCAGGCCCAGCTCCGCGAGGAACCGCGGGAGGTCGGCGTCGGAGGCGGGGGACGTGGGAGCCCTCACCGGCGCATCTCGCGGACCCGGCCCTTCGCGGCCCGACCGAACGCCCGCTGGATCTCGCGTTGCGCGTCGCGCTTGGCCAGGTCGGTGCGCTTGTCGTAGGCCTTCTTGCCCCTGGCCAACGCCAGCTCGCACTTGACCTTGCCCTCGGCGAAGTACAGCGACAGCGGCACCAGCGACAGCCCGCCCTCGCGGATCTTGCCGATCAGCCGGTCGATCTCGCCGCGGTGCAGCAGCAGCTTGCGCACGCGCCGCGGCTCGTGGTTGGTCCAGCTGCCCTGCGTGTACTCGGGGATGTGCAGCCCGCGCAGCCACACCTCGCCGTCGTCGACGGTGGCGAACGCGTCGACCAGCGACGCCCGGCCCAGCCGCAGGCTCTTGACCTCCGTGCCGAGCAGCGCGACGCCCGCCTCGTACTCGTCCAGCACGGAGTAGTCGTGCCGCGCACGGCGGTTCTGCGCGATCACCTTCCGGCCCGTCTCCTTCACCGGTCCAGCCTACGCGGCGGGGGTGACGTCACGCGACCGAGCTTCTACCATGGAGCCGACATCCCTCTACCATGGAGGACGGGATGAGTCTGAACATCAAGAACCCCGAGGCACACGAGCTTGCCCGTCAGTTGGCCGAGCTCACCGGGGAGAGCCTGACCGACACCGTCACCATCGCGCTGCGGGAGCGGCTCGCGCGCGAGCGCAACACCGAGGAGCGGATCCGGGAGCGAACCGAGGCGATCCTCGCGATCGGGCGGGAAGCAGCACGTCACATGTCGCCCGAGTGGCGGGCCATGGACGTCGACGAGTACCTGTACGACGAGAACGGACTGCCGAAGTGATCGTCGACCCGTCCGCGATCGTCGCGATCCTCCGCGCGGAGGACGACGCCGCGAAGTTCTCCTCGGCGCTCGCCGGGTCGTCGAGCATCTCGCTGTCGGCCGCCGGATACCTGGAGGCGGCAATGGTGATCGACGGAGCCGGACATCCGATCACGAGCCGCCAGCTGGACAAGCTCGTGTTCAGCACCGCGATCACGGTCGTGCCGTTCGACGAGCGGCAGGCGCGCGTGGCCCGGCAGGCCTTCAACGACTTCGGGAAGGGCAGCGGGCACCCTGCGCGGCTGAACTTCGGCGACTGCTTCTCCTACGCCCTGGCCTCGGTGACCGGGCAGCCGTTGCTCTACAAGGGCGACGACTTCGGCCACACCGACGTCACCTCGGCGATCTAGGAGCGCGCTCCTAGAGCCGCACGTAGAGCCGCAGCGTCACGTACCCGGTGACGGCCGCGATCCCGGCGCCGAGCATCACGAGGATCGGCGAGACCCACACGATGTCGCTGAGCTCGATCGGCGGCACCACCCCGTTGGAGACGATCCCGCTCAGCAGGCGGTCGATGAACAGGAACTTGCCCGCGAACAGCCCGGCCGACGCGATCAGCGCACCCACCAGCCCCGTCACCACGGCCTCGATGAGGAAGGGGAGCTGGGTGTACCAGCGCGTGGCGCCGACCAGCCGCATGACGCCCACCTCGGTGCGCCGCGTGTACGCCGACACCTGCACCGTGTTGGAGATCAGCAGCAGCGCCGCGACCGCCTGCACCAGTGCGAGCGCGAACGTCACGTTGCGCACGCCACCGAGGAAGTCGAACAGCTTCGCGACGACCTCGCGCTGGTCGATGATGTTGCGGACGCCGACCTGCTCGGCCATCGCCTCCCGCACCGCGACGGCGCCCGCCCCGGGGTCGGCGAGGCGCACCCGCAGGGTGGCGGGCAGCGACTGCGGCCGCACCAGCTCCGCCAGAGCCTGGCCCGCGAAGAGCTGCAGGTAGCGCTCGTAGGCCTGCTCCTGGCTCTCGAAGCGCACCGACTCGACCAGCGGAGAGTTCTCCAGCGTGGCGCGCAGCCCGGAGCAGATCGGTTGGCTGCAGTCGACGTCGGTGGCGGAGACGTCGGCGGTGAGCGCCACCTGCACCTCGACGCGGCCGCTGTAGAGCTCCTCGGTGCGGTCGATCGTGCGCACGGCGAGCAGCCCGGTACCCACCAGGCCCAGCGAGATCGCGGTGGTGAGCACCATCGCGATCGTCATCGTGACGTTGCGGCGCAGTCCGCCGACGACCTCCCGGACGACGAAGTCGCTTCTCACCTCAGCGTCCGACGCCGTAGACGGCGCGCGTCTCGTCACGCACGACCCGCCCCAGGTCCAGCTCCACGACGCGACGGCGCATGGAGTCGACGATGGAGCTGTCGTGCGTGGCCATCACGACGGTGGTGCCCGTGCGGTTGATCCGTTCCAGCAGCAGCATGATGTCCTGGCTGGTGTCCGGGTCGAGGTTGCCGGTCGGTTCGTCGGCGAGCAGCACCAGCGGCCGGTTGACGAACGCGCGCGCGATCGCCACGCGCTGCTGCTCGCCGCCGGAGAGCTCGTGGGGCAGCCGGTCGGCCTTGCCGCCGAGCCCGACGAGGTCGAGCACCTCGGGCACCACCGTCCTGATGACACCCTGCGACCGGCCGATGACCTCCAGCGCGAACGCCACGTTCTCGGCGACGGTCTTGTTCGGCAGCAGCCGGAAGTCCTGGAACACGCAGCCGATGCGCTGGCGCAGCCGCGGCACCCGGCGCCGCGGCAGCTTCGCCACGTTGAGATCGGAGACGAAGATGTCCCCGCGGGTGGGCACGTCCTCGCGCAGCAACAGCCGCAGGAACGTGGACTTGCCCGATCCGGACGGCCCGATCAGGAAGACGAACTCCCCCTTGTCGACGGCCACCGAGACCCCGTCCAGCGCCGGGCGCGACGAGGTCTTGTACAGCTTGGTGACGCGTTCGAGGCGGATCACGGTGGGTGACGATAGAGCACGCGCGGTCACGGCCCCGGGAGGACGCGCCGAGGCTCAGGCGGAGCCCGCGGCCTCGTTGCGGCGCCAGCGGATGCCGGCCTCGATGAAGCCGTCGATGTCGCCGTCGAGCACCGCGCCGGGGTTGTTGACCTCGTGGCTCGTGCGCAGGTCCTTCACCATCTGGTAGGGGTGCAGCACGTAGGAGCGCATCTGGTTGCCCCACGACGAGCCGGTGTCCTTGAGCGAGTCCATCAGGGCCCGCTCCTCCTGCCTGCGGCGCTCCAGCAGCTTGGCTTGCAGCACCATCATCGCCGAGGCCTTGTTCTGGATCTGGCTGCGCTCGTTCTGGCACGAGACGACGATGCCGGTGGGCAGGTGCGTGAGCCGCACCGCGGAGTCGGTGGTGTTGACGCCCTGCCCACCCGGGCCCGAGGACCGGTAGACGTCGACGCGGAGCTCCTTCTCGTCGATCTCCACGTGGTCGGAGGTCTCGACGACCGGCGCCACCTCGACCCCGGCGAAGGAGGTCTGGCGGCGGCCCTGGTTGTCGAACGGGGAGATGCGGACGAGCCGGTGCGTGCCCTGCTCGACCGAGAGCGTGCCGTAGGCGTAGGGCGTGTGGACGGCGAACGTGGCCGACTTGATGCCCGACTCCTCCGCGTAGGAG
>JAKDLE010000954.1 GCA_030453005.1 Pseudonocardia sp.
GCGAGGACGCCGAAGCGTCGATCACCACGTCGCCACCGGCCAGCGAGCCGGTGCCGTGCAGGGTGAAGGGCAACAGGTCGCCGTCCACCCGGGCGCCCAGCGCGCGCAGGGCGTCGAGGACGGTGCCCATCGGACGCTCCCGGGCGCGCGGGTCACCGTCGAAGGTGACGGGGCCGTCGGCCAGTGCCGCGGCGGGCGGGACGAAACGCATCACGGTGCCCGCGAGCCCGCAGTCGACCGTGCCGCCGCCGCGGAACCCGGCGAAGGCCGCGACGCCGACGTGCTCCCCGTCGGCGGTGACCGGCACGCCGAGCGACCGCAGCGCACCGACCATCAGCGCGGTGTCGCGGGTGGCCGGGGCCCCGGACACCGAGGCCGGGCCGCCGGAGAGCGCGGCGAGCAGCAGGGCACGGTTCGTCACGGACTTGGAGCCGGGCACCGAGACCCGCGCGCGGACGGGGTCGTTGGCCGACGGGGCGGCCCAGGGTGTGGTCACCTCGACATGATCCCGCAGACGCTCACTCCTGCTCGTCGCGGGCGATGGTCGCCAGGAGGGCTGAGATCTGCGCCATCCCGGTGTTGACCACGGAGAACCCCTCCCGCATCTCGGTGCCCAGCTCGCCGACCCGCACGTCCAGCTGGTCCACCTTCGCGTCCAGCTGGTTCACCTTCGCGTCCAGCGAGTGCAGCCGCAGGCCCTGTTCGAGCTGGGTCTCCCGCAGGGCGTTCAGCGCACGGAGGTGGGCGCGCAGCTCCGCGCGGACCTTGGACACGTCCCGGTCCGCCCCGCTCGCGAGCACCCGAGCGGCAGCGGCATCACCGGAGGCCTCGGCCAGTCGTTCGCGCAGCTGGGCGACTTCGCGCTCCAATCGCCGTACCCGCGCGTCGATGTCGTCTCCAGGACCGGTCACGGAGCGGATGATACGACGCCCCGTCGCGCGCCTGGGGCGTTCCGGATATCCGGGTGTCAAGATGGACCACATGTGCGGCCGCTACGCCTCCACGAAGTCACCCGCCGACCTCGCCGACGAGTTCCGGGCCGTCGACGCCACCGGCGGGGTCGTCGAGCCCGACTTCAACGTGGCGCCGACGAAGAGCGTCGTGACCGTCGTTCAGCGCCACCCGCGCGACGCCGAGGGCACCCCCGACCCCGGCACGACCGAGCGCACGCTGCGCGTCGTCACGTGGGGGTTGGTGCCGTCGTGGTCGAAGGACGCCAAGGGGGGCGCTCGGATGATCAACGCGCGGTCCGAGACGGCGGCCACCAAGCCCTCGTTCAAGCGGGCGCTGCAGGCCCGGCGGTGCCTGGTCCCGGCCGACGGGTGGTACGAGTGGCAGCGCGGAACCGACCATAAGCAGCCCTACTTCACCCACCACGCCGACGGCCGCTCGCTGGCGATGGCGGGTATCTGGGAGTTCTGGAAGCCGAAGGAGGACCCCGAGAACCGGTACCCGGACGGCCTCGTCACCGCGGCGGTGCTCACCACATCGGCCGTCGGGCCGCTGGCCCAGGTGCACGACCGGATGCCGCTGCTGCTCCCACCCTCGGCGTGGGACACCTGGCTCGATCCCGACGCAGGCGCCGACACCGACGCGGTGGCGGCGCTGCTCGCGCCCCCGTCGGCGGAGCTGGTGGCCTCCCTGGAGCTGCGGCCGGTGTCGCCGCTGGTCAACAGCGTGCGCAACAACGGACCGGAGCTGCTGGCCCC
>JAKDLE010000955.1 GCA_030453005.1 Pseudonocardia sp.
CGTTCCACGCGTGGTCAATGAGATCTCGTTCTCACTCGCCGTCACCGTGATCCGGATACGCGCCACCGGCGAATACCCGGATCGCACCTTCGACCAGCTACTCGATGAGGCGTTCTCCGCGCGATTCTGACTGTGCACAAGGGGCAGGGCCGGGCGGAGCGTGCCGGTGAACGATCCTCCGCCGAGACTACGGGCGCGAGTCGAACCGGGTGCTTCAGGAGGTTCTCGCCCAGCCGCCGCCGGGTCAGCGCCTCGGATCGTGGCGCCCAAGCGCCGCGAGCAGGCGCTCGGTGGGGGGCGCGTGATCGGGCACCCGCAGGGCGTTCGCGTACATGCCGGTCGCTGCCAGCTGGTCGCCGACCTGCTCCACGCCGACCAGCAGCGTCGCGACAGCCTCGTCGTCGAGGACGACGGGCTGCTTGGTGGCTCCCGCCAGGTCCCAGGCATGCACGACCGGCTCGGTCAGGGCCATCGCCAGGACCTGCTCAGCCGGCAGCGGGCCGTGCGGGGTGCTGATCGGGTGGCCGGGGTCGAGGTCGGCGACAGTCTCCTTGACCGTGCCGGCGGCGTCTCGCAGCGCGGCGCGGGGGTTGTCGCCCGCGAGCTTGGCCAGGGCCGTCGGGTCGGTGACCGGGACCAGCAGCGGGCGGCGCCGGAGCAGCGCCTGCACCTGCCGTGCGCCGTCGACCAGGTGGCCGGCCAGCTGCCGGGCGGTCCAGTCCGCGCAGGGCGAGGGCGCGTCCCAGGCCGGTTCCGGCACGGCGTCGGCCAACCGGGCCAGCCGAGTCCATGCCTGCAGGTACTGCTCCATCGTGGTGCTCACTGCCGGGCTCCTTCCGTCGCTGTGTTCTCGCCGTTGCCGGCCTGGTGCAGCAGCGGGGCCAGGGCCGTCCATGCGCCGAGGGCGAGGTCGTCGGCGGCGGTGGTAGGGGCGGGTTTGCCGGGCGCTGCCAGCCACTGCCGGCTGTACTCCTGCGCCGGGCCGATCCACAGCGCGAGCACCACCCCCAGCTCCGGGCGGGTCTGCCACCCGTGCTCGCGCAGCCACTCGGCGACCGCCTCGAAGAACCGCCGGTTGGCCTCCAGCACCGGCTCCGACATCGACGACCGCAGCACGTCGGGCGCCGCGCTCAGCAGCAGCCGAGCCACCGCCTGGTTGTCGTGCACCCACCGCAGGTGACGACGGACCACCCCGGCCACACCGCTCGCCGCATCCGCCGACAACTCCTCCAACAACACCCGCTGGTGCTCCTCGAGCGCCGCGGCGATCACCGCAGCCGTCAGGTCCTGCCGCGTACGGAAGTGGTGGAACAGGCTGCCGTTGCTGACCCCGGCCCGCTGCCGCACCGTCTGCAGCGAGGTTCCCTCCCAGTCGCCTCCCGCTACGCACCGCAGCGCGGCCTGCACGATCGCCTCACGAGTCGGTTGCCTCTGGAGCATCGCTCTAGAGTACCACTCCACCTCTAGGGCTATGCCATTCCGGTAGGCGATCGGCTAACTAACGAGACGCACTTGACTGGCGGCAGAGCCGGCGTTCGCGGTCGAGGGCCCAAGCACGGTCAGGGCGGCAGATCCAGGTACTTCTTGCGGGCTGGCATGCATGGATGACCATCTGGTCGCCACTCGCGAAGACGAGCACGACGGTCTCCAGCAGCCGCGCGTTGGTGTCGAACCCGAGTCGTAGTTCCCGGTCTGGCGGTCCGTT
>JAKDLE010000956.1 GCA_030453005.1 Pseudonocardia sp.
TGACGGTGCCGGTGACGGCGAGCACCAGCCAGCACACCAGGGCCAGCTGCGAGAAGCGGGGCACGGCCGTGGCGAGCCCGGACGCCCGGTCGGGGCCCGGAGTGGAGGCGAGTGCGACGACGGCGACCAATCCGCCGACCCACAGCGAAGCCGCGAGCACATGCAGCACGAGGCTGTCGGTGGCCAGGTCGTGCGCCCCTCCGGACGCGGAGTGCCCGGTGAGCGCGACGGGCAGCGGAGCCACCAGCGCGATCCCGAACACGACCGTGGCCCAGCCCCACGTCAACACGGTGCGGCAGCCGATGAGCACCAGGGTCGCCAGTACCGCCGTCCACGCCCACGCGGTGGCCGCGGCGAGCTGCGGCACGAGCTCCACCAGCAGGCCGACGTCCAGCACGTCGGAGACGGGGCGGCCCAACGCGTCGGCGACGTTGAGCGGCACCAGTAGCACCGCCGACGCGACCCATCCGACCGCCACCCACGACGCCGCGCGCATCGCCCGGTAGCCGGCGACGTCGAGATAGCCCGACCGTTGGGGGGCCACCAGGAACGCGGCCAGCAGGAGGCCGCCGACCGCGAGGACCATGCAGACCTCGGCGAGTGCCCGCACAGCAGGAAGCCCGACGCTGGTGAGCGCACCCGGATCGGGCAGACCGAGCGCGGCAAGCGGACGTGCACCGGCGAGCGCGGTGAGGCCCGCGGCCACCAGAACCGCGATCGCGGCGCCCGACCCGACGAGCCCGGCGATGCCCGACGTGCCCCGGGTACGGGACGGCGGACTGGTGGGCTCGACGATGGTCTGTGCCATGGCCTCCAGGCTAACCGCCGCCTCCGACACGTCTGCTCTCGTCGTCCGACCGCCCACCGCGCGGCGCCACGACGTGCAGGCGGGAGAATCCGACGGTGATCGATCCCGTGCACGAGGTGCTGGCCGCCCTGACCGTTCCAGGTGGGGGCGACGCCCGGGCCTGGGCGATCGAGCCGCTGCGGGAGCACGGCCGGGTCGTCACCCTCCGGCCCCGTTCGGAGACCGTCGACGTCCTCGTCCGGGACATCGCGGGAACCGTGCGGGCCACGCCCGCCGCCCTGCCGTTCGCCGACGACGTGCTCGACGGCGTGGCACTGGTACCCGGGCTGCATGTCGTCACAGAGCTCGACGCCCTGTTCGCGGAGCTACGGCGCGTACTCCGACCGGCGGGGACCCTGGTCGTCGTCACGCCGTCGATCTCCGTGCGGTCGGTCGCCGAGGCGCGCTGGCTATCGGCCCTGCGGCTGGTCCGGCGCGGTCCGTGGGGGCACCGGTCCGCGCTCGACGGCGTCGGCTGGTTGCTCGCCGCCGCCGACTTCGCCGTGCTGGGTGACGACCGCGTGCCCTTCGTCCTGCCGCTCCCCGACGCCACCGCCGCCGCGCGGGCCGTCGCGACGCTTCCCGGCGCGGGGCTGTGGCCCGCCGGGCTCTCCGCCGAGGTCCGCGCGGGGCTCGCCGTGGAGCTGTCCCGTCGGGCGGGGCCGGGCAGCACCCTCCCGGTGCCGCTGCGCAGGCTCGTCGCGCGACGCTGATCAGCGCGGCGGGCGACTCGCGCAGCGGCTTCGGTCTGCCGAGGTGATAGCCCTGGCCGGGTGACCTGTCGACCTGCTCGGCCACCGCCGTGATCCCGAGTCGGTGCGCGAGCGCGCGCAGCGCCACCCGGTCGCTCTCCCC
>JAKDLE010000957.1 GCA_030453005.1 Pseudonocardia sp.
CACCGGGCGGCGGCGCCCGCGTCATCAGCGGGCTCTCGGTGTCGGTCGGCGGCGCGACGGTGCCCACCGACGGCACCACCCTCGACGCGGTGCTGCACGCCGCCGACGCCTCGCTCTACGTGGCCAAGGGCGCCGGGCGCAACGTCGTACGCATCGCCGCCGAAGAGCAGGCGGCGGGCCCGATCGCGGCGGCGGGCTGCGCCGTCCCCTCGCCGCGCCCGCCCGTGCGCGTGACAGCGAGAGTGCGCCACCGTCCGTAGACTGCGCCGGTGACCGTGTTGCGATCGATCCGTGGGCCGGCCGACCTCAAGCGCCTCGGCGCGGACGAGCTTCCCGCGCTCGCCGAGGAGATCCGTCGCTTCCTGGTGGAGTGTGTCTCGCGGACCGGCGGGCACCTGGGCCCCAACCTCGGTGTCGTCGAGCTGACCATCGCGCTGCACCGGGTGTTCGACTCCCCGCGCGACACGCTGGTCTGGGACACCGGGCACCAGGCCTACGTCCACAAGCTGCTCACCGGCAGGCAGGACGGCTGGGACCGGCTCAAGAAGACCGGCGGCCTGGCCGGTTACCCGAGCCGCGCGGAGAGCCCGCACGACGTGGTCGAGAACAGCCACGCGTCCACCTCGCTGTCGTGGGCCGACGGGATCGCCCGCGCCTACGCGCTCACCGGGCAGCAGCGCCACGTCGTCGCCGTGATCGGCGACGGCGCGCTCACCGGCGGGATGGCCTGGGAGGCGCTCAACAACATCGCCGCCGACCCCGATCGCAACGTCGTGATCGTCGTCAACGACAACGGTCGGTCCTACGCGCCCACGATCGGCGGCCTGGCCGACCGTCTCGCCTCCCTGCGTCTGCAGCCGGGCTACGAGCGGGTGCTGGAGGCGGGCAAGCAGGCGCTGTCGCGCACCCCGCTCGTCGGCGGCCCGCTCTACGCCGGGATACACGCGCTCAAGGCGGGGCTCAAGGACGCACTGAGCCCGCAGGAGCTGTTCTCCGACCTCGGGCTCAAGTACTTCGGGCCGGTCGACGGGCACGACGTCGCCGCGATGGAGTCGGCGCTGCGCCGGGCACGGCACTTCGGTGGCCCGGTGGTGGTGCACGCCGTCACCCGCAAGGGCAACGGCTACCCGCCCGCCGAGAACGACGACGTCGAGCAGATGCACAGCGCCGCCGCGTTCGATCCGGACACCGGGCTGCCGACGGCCACCCCGACGCTCGGGTGGACCGACGTGTTCGCGAGCGAGCTGGTCGCGATCGGGCTGCGCCGCCCCGACGTCGTCGCGCTGACCGCGGCGATGCTCGGCCCCACCGGGCTCGCGCCGTTCGCCGAGGCGTACCCGGAGCGGTGCGTCGACGTCGGCATCGCCGAGCAGCACGCACTCACCTCCGCCGCGGGGCTCGCCACCGCGGGGATGCACCCGGTCGTCGCCCTGTACTCCACGTTCCTCAACCGCGCGTTCGACCAGCTGCTGATGGACGTGGCGCTGCACCGCCAGGCGATCACGCTGGTGCTCGACCGCTCCGGTGTCACCGGCGGCGACGGACCCTCGCACAACGGCATGTGGGACCTGTCGTTGCTGGGCATGGTGCCCGGCATGCGCGTGGCCGCCCCGCGCGACGCCGCCACGCTGCGCGAGGAGCTCGCCGAGGCGGTCGCCGTCTCCGACGCGCCCACCGCCGTCCGGTTCCCGAAGGGC
>JAKDLE010000958.1 GCA_030453005.1 Pseudonocardia sp.
GGGCGGGTGAACGGGGGCAGGGTGCGCAGGAAGTTGGCGAGGTCGGAGATGCCGACGTAGTCGACGGCGGCGGCGAACCGGTCGGGGGTCAGCGTGATGCCCAGCAGTGCGGCGTACCCGCCGTAGGAGCCGCCGTAGATGCCGACGCGGTCGGGGTCGGCGTGGCCCTGGTCGACGGCCCAGTCGACCGCGTCGATGAGGTCGTCGTGCATGGCGCGGGCGAACTCGCCGATCGCGGCGGTGACGTGTCGCCTCCCGTAGCCGGTGGAGCCCCGGAAGTTGACCTGCAGTACGGCGTAGCCGCGGTTGGCCAGGAACTGCACGTCGGGGCTGTAGCCCCACGTGTCGTGCGCCCACGGTCCGCCGTGCACCAGCAGCACCAGCGGCGGGCGTTCGACGCCGACCGGGAGGGTGCCGATCGGGAGGGTGAGGAGCGCGTGCAGTGGGAGGCCGTCGCGGGCCGGGAACCCGACCGCGGTCATCGGGGCGAGTGCGGCGGGGTCGAGGTGCGGGTAGGGACGGAACAGGATCCGGGCGTCGCCGGTCGTGTGGTCGTAGAGCCAGGTGACGCCGGGGTCGCGGTCGTGGACGAACGTCGCCACCCAGAGCTGCTCGGACTCGTCGCAAGACAGGGTGTCGAGCACACCGCTGGAGAGCTTCTCCAGGGCGGCGTACACCTCGGCGAACCGGGGTTCGACGATCTCGATGTGCGGGCGGTCGCCGACGAAGCGGGCGGCGAGGACCTCACCGGTGCGGCTGGTGTAGAGGGTGGGCGGCAGGACTCCGGGCATCATGGCGCCGGAGATGTCGAGGTCGTGGCCGTCGACGGCGGCGACCACGGTCTCCTCGCCGGTCCCGCGGTCGATGCGGACCAGTCGCAGGTCGTCGCCGCCCTGGAACGATCCGACGATTAGGCCCGACCCATCGGCCGTGACGAGTTGCGGGTGCACGCCCATCGGGTGCTCCGCACCGCCCGTGCGGCGCAGCAGCCGCGTGTGCCCGGTCGCTGCGTCGACCGCGGCGAACTCGACGGTGCCGTCGTGGGCCACTGCGGTGTGGAAGGCAGGCTCGCCGTTCCGGTCGAGCAGGACAGCGATCGTCGGGTCGTCCATCTCGTGGTGCAGGGTCGTATCCCCGGTGGCGACGTCGAGCCGGAAAACGTCGAAGAACATCGGCCGCCGGTTCATCCAGACCAGCACGGTGCCCCGCGCCGGCGGGAACGGCTCGATGCCGGCCACGCGCGAGCCCGGGTCCATCGGGGTCAGGTCGACCGCGGGCTCGTCCGGCGCATCCACGTCGACGCGGTAGAGGTGCCAGTCCTCGTTACCGTCGGTGTCTTGCAGGTAGAGCACGAAGCGGGGGTCGTCGGTCCAGTGGTACGTGGTGATGCCGCGGCGGGTGTCGCGGGTGACGCACACCGCGTCGGCGTGGTCCTGGTCGATCCCGCGGACCCATACGTTGCGGCGCCCGTGGCGCGGGGCCAGATAGGCGATCCGCGTGCCGTCCGGGGAGATCGACGCCCCGGCGAACTGCGGGTCGGCGAAGAGCTCCTCGACGTCGATCAGCCGGGGGAGGGTGGTCGTGTCGGTCATGCCGGGTCCTCTCGATCGGGGTGGTGTCCGCCATGGAAGGCCGTGCCGCAGCGGCACGCTCAACCGCGAGTGACGGGAGCCACCCACATCGCCACCGTGCGGCTC
>JAKDLE010000959.1 GCA_030453005.1 Pseudonocardia sp.
CGACGACGACGGCCAACAGCACCGGCTCCACGACGCGCAGCACCACCTGCCCGGTCGCCGCCGCGACGCCTGCGGCCGCCGCGGCCGACAGCAGCTGCGCCCCGACCGCGGCGCCCGTGAGCGCGACCGCCCCGGCCGCCGCCGCGAGGGGGACCGCGACCATCGCCGCGACGCCCGCCGCGCCGTGGTCCGCGGCCACCTCGGCGGGCGGGCGGTCCACGGTTCCCGACGACGAACGCCGGAGCAGCATCGCGGCCCGGCCGAGCACGCCCACCGCGCCGAGGCCGGCGACCGCCGCGGCGCTCGCCGCCCACCCGCCGGGGGCCCCGGCAGGCACCGCCACGAGCAGCGCGGCGGCCGCGACCACGACGACGAGCGCCACCGCGGCGCTCGGCCCGCGCCCGGCCGTACCCGGCCGCCTGCCTGCGGTGGACGCCAACGCGTCGACCGGGTCGTCGAAGAAGGGCGGCGGCGGAGGGGCGGTGTCCGGGCCGATCCGCAGCAGCTCGCCGTCGAGGACGCCGAGCTCGTCGAGCGTGGCGGCGGGATGCAGCGGGCCGCCGGTGGCGCCGGTCAGGCGCCACGGCCGGTATCCCGGTGCGGCGTCGTCGACGAGTTCCAGCACCATCGACACGAGCTCACCCAGCGGTACGTCCGCGGGCAGGGCGACGTCCACCCGCCTGCCGGGCGCCAGCACGGTGACCCGGGTGTAGGCCGTCGGCGCGGGATCGGGGTCGACGTCGGGCGCCGGTGCGGGTGGTCCGGGTCGCATCGCCTGCTCCTCCCCGGCCTGCGCCGAGATCTCCCGAAACCCCTCGGCGGGGCCGGTCGGCTGCCTACTATCCCGGCGCCGTCGGAGGTCCGTGGGCGTTTCGCAGAACCGGTGAGAGGTGGTCGGCAGTGGGCACGATCGGTGTGGTCCGGCCGCGGCGCACGGCGCCCCGCACCCCGGCGGGCGAGCTGATGCTGGAGCCGCCGCCCGAGCCCGAGCGGGTGGTGCCCGCGGCGATGCTCACCCGGCTGCTGCCACTGGTGATGGTGCTGGCGTCCGTCGGGTTCATCGCCGTGCTCGGCGTGCGCAACCCCACGTCGTGGCTCTTCGGCGGCATGATCATGATCTCGACGCTGGGCATGGTCCTCACCGGCGGCCGGGGCGGTGGCAACCGCTCGGCTGGAGTCGACGAGGACCGTCGGGACTACCTGCGCTACCTCGCCCAGATCCGCAGGCGCGTGCGCGGTGTCGCCGCCCAGCAGCGGGCGGCGTCGGAGGCGGTGCACCCCGACCCCGGTGGCTGGCCCGGGGTGCTCGCCGCGGATCGGCTGTGGGAGCGCCGCCCGAGCGACCCCGACTTCGGGCAGCTGCGGATCGGGCGGGGCCCGCAGCGGTTGGCGACCCGGCTCGTCGCGCCGCAGACCGGCCCGGTCGACGGCATCGAGCCGATCACCGCGCTGGCGCTGCGCCGGTTCCTGCTCGGCCACGCCGTGGTGCCCGACCTGCCGGTGGCGCTCTCGCTGCGGTCGAGCTCCACGGTGTGGCTCGAACCCCGGGCCGACGCGGTCGACCTCGGCCCGGCCCGGGCACTGGCGCGGGCGATGGTCGCGCAGTACGCGCTCTGGCACAGCCCGTCCGACGCGCTGCTCGCCGTGGTGGCCCCGCCCGCCCTCGCGGCCGACTGGGAGTGGGCCAAGTGGCTGCC
>JAKDLE010000960.1 GCA_030453005.1 Pseudonocardia sp.
TTCTCGGGCACCTCCCCCGCGGCGTCCTCGCGACGAGCCAGCCAGTAGATCGCCGCGCGGAACCGGGCGAAGGTGGCGTCCTCGATGTAGAAGCTGCGGTAGTCCTTGCGGCCCGGAGTGATGTGCGGATCATCGACGGCGCTGACGTGGGCCGGTGTTGGCGGGGTCGATCGACGGCCGCGGCCACCGGTCTGCGTGGGCGTGCGGTGCGGCGGCTGGGGCGCCGGCTCGGAGAGATCTGGATGCTGCTGCTCGGCCTCGACCGGCGGCTCTGGCCTCGCGGCCTGAGTCGGTGCGGGGGCCGAGGCGGGTCGGACCGGTGCGGCCAGCTCGTCGGGGTTGATGGAGAGCCGCTCGCGTAGCCGCTGGGCCTTGGGGGTAGGGCTCATCGGATGACCCCGGTCGCCGGGACGCCCTCGGGGAGGTCGGGGTGCTGCATGAGGTCGCGGCGCAGGAACCCGAGGAAGATGCGGGCGAGCGCGCTCGCGGCGACGTCGGTGCGGTCCCCGAGCCGGTCACCGAGCTGGAAGGATTCGTTGACCGAGGCGCGGCGGGGGACCTCGGCGCGCACTTCGTCGCCGAACTCGGCGTAGACCTTGTCGCGAATGGCCTCCTCGATGCCGACTCGACCGTCGAATCCGGACAGCACCACACCGGCCCACCGCAGCGGGTGGGCGCGTTGGATCCGGTCGATGCGGGCTTTGGCCTCGGTCGCCTTACGCACGGCGTCGGTGGTCGGCGCGATGGGCGCGTAGGCGACGTCGGCGGCGTACATCGCGAGGGTGACCAGCGAGCCGGTGCGGCCGCCGGTGTCGAACAGGATGAGGTCGTAGCGGTCGGGTAACTCGGCCGCGGTGATGATGTCGCGCAGCAGCCAGGTGTCGGCGATCGCGACCTGGCTGACGCCGGTGAGGGAGGCACCGGCCGGAAGGAGCTCCACCCCTGCCCATGGAGTCGCCACGATCTCGTCGACGATCCGCTTGGCTCCCTGCTCGGCGTCCCCCTCCCCCGCGGTGACGCCGGCCTGCTCGAAAACCGATCCCAGCCCGGTGGAGTGCTGGGGCACGTTGAACCGGTTGGACAGGTTGCGCTCGGGGTCGATGTCGATGAGCAGAGTGGACAACCCGGCGCGGGACGCTTCCCCGGCCATCGTCATCTGCCACAGGGTCTTGGCCGTGCCGCCCTTCCCGGACAGCACCACCACTGATGTTGCTGGCATTCGTTACCTCTCTTGTAAGGCTGACAAGCCTTGCTAGGTGGGCGTACGGGGTCAGTCGCCGGGTGTCAGGCTAGAGGGGTTAGAGCTGCTAAAGACACCTGACACGCCTCTTTGACCAGCAACGCCTCTGTGGCCCCTCTAACACGGCGGGCAAATCTTGTAACCCTTGCTAGCCTTGTAAGAGACGTAAGGAACATAAGGGACGCGGAGTCGCGGGCGGTGACTGGGTGGTCCACTGCGGGGTTCGAGGAGCCGGGTCTGGTTACGCGTGCCCGGTTCGGCCGCGGCTAACGCGCAGCTGGTCACGATGGGCCTTCCACGCGGCCAGGGCGGCGAGGTGAGCGGAGGTACGACCGGGCGCCGGCGTGGGACTCGTCGGAGGTCGGGTGAGGATGCGGACTGACTGCGCGGCCTGGTAGTCACCGGGCACTCCGGCGAGTTTGGCGGGCAGTTCGTGGAGCCGGTCTCGCCAGGGTC
>JAKDLE010000098.1 GCA_030453005.1 Pseudonocardia sp.
CCGCGGCGGGGCGTTCGTCGTCGTTCAGGACCCGACGGTCACAGCCCAACAGAGTTGGCGCCGTGCTCCGCCTGCTCGGAGGTGAAGCCGTCGAACTCCAGCTGATCGACGAGGCCGGATCGGGAGAACGACGTGAAGTCGAGGTAGCTCTGCGCCTTCTTCTCCGCCTGCACCATCCAGTCGACGGTCACGGTGTCGACAGCGAATGTGGCGTCGTCGGTGGAGAACTGATCGAACTCCAGCTGCTTGATGAGCCCAGTTCGCGAGAACGCGGTGAAGTCGAGGTAGCTCTCGGCCTTGCTCAGGGCGTTCTCCTGGCTGACCGTCATCTGCGGCTCGACGGGTGCCGGCGGCACAACCGCGGCCGCGGTCGCCGACGGGAAGCTGTACTGCGGACAGATGTTGCGCTGAGCGGCGTCGACGATCACGCCCATCACCTCGGGCCCCAGCCGGGAGACGCCGAGTTCGGCGACCAGCTGGTCGCGGGTGTACTCCTGGTAGGCCATCACGTCGCACGCGCCCTGGCCGAGGCCGATGAGGGTGACGTCGTCCATGTCCGTGCTCAGCCCCGGGTAGTCCAGGACGTCCGCGACGAACTTCTCGCCCGGCGTCGCAGGTGAGGGCGGGGCGCTTGTCGGAGTGCTGATCTGCGCGGGCTCGGCCAAGGTGGCCGCTTCGTCGACGACCGGCTCGTTGCTGCACGCCGTGAGCAGGCCGAGGGTGACGGCGAGCAGGGCGAGGACGGCGAGCGCGGGACGGCGCATGACTACTCCGGTCGGTCGAGGGGGACTGCTCTGGTCTTCGCACGTTCTCGCCGCCCTGTTACGCGCTGCGTGAGCGGATCATCACATCGGGTTACGCACTCCTCAGCGTCCTTGTGATCCGCCGCCCCGTCTGCTCCGCGAGCGCGGCGTCGCGCACTGCATCACCAGCAGGCGGAGCAGTCGGGTGCACACGCCGGGTGTCGTCGAGAGCTCTGCAGGCGAGAGCCGGTCACCGCCGTCGCGGGGCACCTCGATCACCAACACGCGGCCCTTGCCGGCCACCATGACCACCCCGGCCGTCGTGGCGCCGCGGTGGGCGTCGGCCGTAGCCTCGGACGATGACTGTCGCACGCACGTTGTTCGAGTTCGACGACTCCTACGCGCGCGAGCTACCGAGCCTGTCGGTGCCGTGGACAGCCGCTCCGACGCCTGCGCCGGAGCTGCTGGTGCTCAACGAGGGGTTGGCCGCGGAGCTGGGTGTCGACACCGCGGCGCTGCGGGAGCCGTCGGGGGTGTCGCTGCTGGTGGGCCACGGGCTCCCGGAGGGGGTGACGCCGGTTGCGCAAGCCTACGCCGGTCACCAGTTCGGCGGCTACATGCCGCGCCTCGGTGACGGTCGTGCGCTGCTACTCGGCGAGGTGACCGACGTGGCGGGCCGCCGCCGCGACGTGCACCTGAAGGGGTCGGGGCGCACCCCGTTCGCCCGCGGGGGCGACGGCAAGGCGGCGGTGGGCCCGATGCTGCGGGAGTACCTGATCGGCGAGGCGATGCACGGCCTCGGGATCCCGACGACGCGGGGGCTCTCGGTCGTCGCCACCGGCGAGCGGGTGCAGCGGGAGTGGGGGCCGCTGCCGGGCGCGGTGCTCTGCCGCGTCGCCGCGAGCCACCTGCGTGTGGGAACGTTCCAGTACGCCGCCCACCTCCCTGACACCACCGGCGGCGACCAGGACGTGCTGCGCGCGCTCGCCGACCACGCCATCGCCCGCCACCACCCCGACGCCGGCTCCTATCTGGAGCTGTACCGCCGCGTGGTCGACGCCCAGGCCGAGCTCGTCGCCCGGTGGATGCTCGTCGGCTTCGTCCACGGCGTGATGAACACCGACAACACGACGATCTCCGGCGAGACCATCGACTACGGCCCCTGCGCGTTCCTGGACGCCTACGACCCGGCCACGGTGTTCAGCTCCATCGACCACCGCGGCCGCTACGCCTACGGCAACCAGCCCGCGATCGCCCAGTGGAACCTCGCACGACTCGGCGAGACGCTGCTGCCCCTGATCGACGACAACGGCGAGGCCGCGGTGGAGGCCGCCACCGCGGTGCTGAGCACGTTCGCGGACTCCTACCAGCGGCACTGGGCCGAGGGCATGGCCGCGAAACTCGGGCTTCCGACGCCGGACCCGCGGCTGGCCGAGGACCTGCTGGAGCTGATGCACGCGCAGCGCGTCGACTTCACCACGTTCTTCCGGGCGCTCTCGGCCGAGCGCGCCCGGTCGCTGTTCGCCGAGCCGGAGCCGTTCGACGCATGGGCGGCGCGTCGCGCGGCGCTGCTGCCCGCGGATGGGGCCGAGACGGCGGCGGCGATGGACCGGGTCAACCCCGTCTACATCCCGCGTAACCACCACGTGGAGGAGGCGCTCACGAGGGCGACCGCGGGAGATCCGGCTCCGTTCCACCGGTTGGTCGACGTCGTCTCCACGCCCTTCGAGGAGCGACCCGGCCTGGAGGACTACGCGGCGCCTCCGCAGACGGGGTGCGCCCCGCACATCACCTACTGCGGCACCTGACACCCGGCGGCGGTCATCGCCTCGGCCAGGCGCAGGTGTCCCGCGGCCTCGTCGTGCCGGCTCCGCCGTTGCAGCGTGCGCCCCAGCAGCAGCTGTGCGTAGGCGTCGGCGGGGTTCGCCCCGACGAGCCGACGCAGCTCGTCCTCCGCCCGCCCGAGCTGCGCGGAGTGGTAGTAGGCCCGCGCCAGCAGCAGCCGAGCTCCGCCCGCGCCGGGAACGCCATCCGATCTCACGAACCCGATCCACAGGGCGTCTACCTTCTGTGACGAGCAAGCAGCCGTTCGAGACCATCGTCGCGCTGCACGGGGCGGCCGTGCTGCGCGTGTGCCGTGCCTGCTCGGAACGGCCGACGCTGATGACGCCTGGTCGGAGACGTTCCTGTCGGCAATGCGGGCCTACCCCGACCTGCCCGCCGATGCCAACGTCGAGGCTTGGCTGGTCACGATCGCCCACCGCAAGGCCCTCGACGTCATCCGCGCCGCGAGCCGTCGGGCGGTCCCGACCGCGCAGGCGCCCGACGCACCGGCCCCGCCGCGTCCCGACGGGCCCGACCCAGACGCCTTCGATCAAGCCATCCGCAGCTACTGGTCGGTGCGCGACGCGCAAGCGGCCAAACAGCTCGCCAGCGGGAAGGTCGACGCCGGAAGCCGCGGTTCGGTCACCGGCGGCGGCCACCTCGACGCAATTCTCGACCTGCTCGAGCAAGTCTTCGTCGCGGCCGGCTTCGACCGGTCGGAGGTAATGCGCCGCGCCGGCGTGGAGCTTCCCGGCTATTGCCGGCCCACCAAGAAGTGGGACCTCGTCGTGTTCTCCCGCAAGCGTCTCGTCGCAGCGATCGAACTGAAGTCCCAGGTCGGGCCGTCCTTCGGCAACAACTTCAACAACCGCACCGAGGAAGCGATCGGCAACGCGGTCGACGTCTGGCGCGCCTACGAGGAAGGGACCTTCGGCGCGGTCCGACCGTGGCTCGGCTACGTCTTCCTGCTCGAGGAGACGGGCAAGTCGGTCACTCCCGTTCGGGTCGCGTCCGGGGTCTTCCGCCCCGAACCGATCTTCGATGACCGTGAGGCGCGGTACCGACGATGGCCGCCCGGTCGGCCGACGTTCCTCTGTTACCCAGATCGGCGCGATCGGGTTGACCGGGCCCTCCCGGCCCGCACATCGCTCGTCGGCCAATGGGGCGCTGACCGTCACCGCGGTCCGGTGGCAATGGATGGTCATCGCCAGATTCTCCTGGTCTACCCACCACCGGTCGAGGTCAGTCGAGCGCACGCGCGACGGCCGCGGCGAAGGTCCACGCATCGCGGGCGGTTAGCCTGGCGGCGGTGACGCGGATGCCGTGGCGGCCGTCGGCGACGGCCCGTGTGCGAAAGGACGAGCCGTCGCGCACCGACCAGCCGGCCCGGGCGAGGGACGCGACAACCGGCCCGGAGTCCCGCGGGACGGGTATCCAGGCGTTGAGCCCGTCGGTGGGGAACGGCGTCTCGACCCCGACCGCGGCGAGGGCGTCGCGCAGGGCATCGGTCCGGCGGGCGTAGGCGCTGCGGGCGCGACGGAACAGCACGGGGGCGTCGGGCGCCGTGAGCAGTTCCGCGGCGACCTGCTGGAGGAGGTGGCTGACCCAGGTCGCGCCGGGCCGCAGGCGGGTGCTGAGCAGTTCCGCGGTGGTGGGATCGGACCCGACGGCGGCCACGCGCATGTCGGGTCCGAGGAACTTGGCCACCGACCGCACCAGCGCCCAGTGCCGGGTGCTCGGCGGCGTGATCCTGCGGTAGGGGCGCCGCGAGACCGCGGAGAAGTGGTCGTCCTCGATGACCAGGACGTGGGGGAACCCGGCGAGGAGGACGCGCAGTTCGTCGGCGCGTTCGGCGGTGAGGCTGACACCGGTCGGGTTGTGCGCGCGGGGGGTGACGATCACGGCTCGCGCTCCGGCGTTCAGCGCGGTCCGCAACGCGTCCGCGCGCATGCCGGAGGTGTCGAGGTCGACCGGGATCGCCCGCAGCCCGTTGACGCGGACGGTGCCTTCGCTGGCGTAGAAGCAGGGGTCTTCCAGTGCGACGAGGTCGCCGCGGGTCAGGTGCGCGGTCAGCAACCGGTCGACGGCGTCGACAGCGCCATGGGTGACCGAGATCGACAGCGGCTGCGTCACCGCCGCGGCCATCGACTCCCGGGCCCAGGCGGCGAACCGCCCGTCGACGGCGGGGCTGCCGTAGAGCTGGGTGCGGTAGTCCAGCCGGGCGATCGCGGCGGACAGGTCCGGTAGCAGCGCCGGATCCGGGTTGCCGCTCGACAGATCGACGAGCCCGGGCAGGGGGTGTTCCGGTTCCGCTGTCTGAGGAACCGTCTCGTCGGGGAACCGGGGCACCTCCCGGATGTGCGTACCGCCCCGGCCGCGTGTCTCGGCCAGCCCGGCACCGACGAGCGCGCGGTACGCCACGGCGACGGTGTTGCGGTGCACTCCCAGCCGCTGCGCCAGGTCGCGGATCGGCGGGACGGTATCGCCGGGGCGCAGTTCTCCCGCGCCGACCAGGTCGCGGATGCTGGCCGCGATCTCCGCCGCCGTTGCACCCGTGATCCGCACCCCAGACATGCGACCACCCTATGGCACGTGACAAACCTGGGTCAGTGCCCTACCTTTTGTGTCACGTGACAAAGTTCGAGCATGGGAGGTGCGCGGTGTTCACCGGGCTGAGCGCGTTCCCCCTGACCCCGGTCGGCGCGGACGGCGTCGACGAGGATCGACTGCACGAGCTCGTCGCCCGCCTGGACCGGGCAGGCGTCGACTCGATCGGCGTGTTGGGCTCGACAGGCAGCTACGCCTACCTGACCCGCGACGAGCGCCGCCGCGTGGCGGAGACCGCGGTCCGCGCCGCCGGTGAGACCCCTGTGCTGGTCGGGATCGGCGCGCTCGCGACGGCGGACGTGCTGCGCTGCGCCGAGGACGCGCAAGCGGCCGGGGCTGGCGCCGTGCTGCTCGCGCCCGTGTCCTACCAGCCGCTGACCGACGACGAGGTCTACGGCCTCTTCGCCGAGGTCACCGTATCCCTGTCGGTGCCGCTGTGCGTCTACGACAACCCCGCCACGACCCACGTCACCTTCAGCGACGACCTGCACGCCCGCATCGCCGCGCTGCCTCACGTCGGCTCGATCAAGATCCCGGCCACCCCGACCGACCCGCACCGGGCCCGCGAACGCGTCACCCGGCTACGCGCCCACCTGCCCGACCACGTCACGATCGGCGTCAGTGGTGACCGCGCCGCCGCCGCGGGACTGATCGCCGGGTGCGAGGGCTGGTACAGCGTGCTGGGCGGGGTCTGGCCGCGGGTGTGCCTGGCCCTCACCCGCGCCGCGCGACGGGGAGATTCCACCGCTGCCCTGGATCTGACGCGGCGGCTCGACCCGGTCTGGCAGCTGTTCGACCGGTACGGCAGCTTGCGCGTGGCGTCGGCCATCGCCGAGCACGCCGGCCTCGTCGGGTCGCCGAACCTTCCCAGGCCCGTGACCGGCCTGCCCGCCGACGCACACCGCCGCGTCAGGCAGGTCGTCGAGCACCTCGACCCCGATGTGGGCCGGTGAGCCTGAACGGCTCGACCCACCTGAGATGCCCCGGCATCCGAACAGATCGCGAGGAGATCCCACCGTGTACGTGCCCGCCCAGTTCCAGCCCGACGACACCGCCGTGCAGGAGCTGCTCACCCACCACGGCGCCGCCGACCTGGTCACCACCGGTCCCGACGGGCTCGAGACGACCCTGCTCCCGTTCGTCCACGACGCCGACCGCGGCGTGCTGCTCGGGCACTTCGCCCGCAGCAACGACCACTGGAAGCGCGCCGACGGACAGCGCGCGCTGGTGATCGTCCGCGGCCCCGACTCCTACATCAGCCCGTCCTGGTACGCCACCAAGCGCGAGCACGGCCGCGTCGTACCCACCTGGAACTACATGACCGCCCACGTGCACGGCACAGTCACCATCCACGACGACGTCGCCTGGCTCGACACCCTCGTGCGCCGCCTCACCGATCTCCACGAAGCACACCGCCCCGCCCCCTGGGGCGTCGACGACGCCCCGGAGAAGTACATCGCCGGGCAGCTGCGCGCGATCGTCGGCGTCGAGGTCCGCATCGACCGGATCGACGCCAAGTTCAAGCTCAGCCAGAACCGTCCCGCCTCCGACATCGACGGTGTCATCGACGGACTCAACTCGGTCGGCGACGGCGCCGGGGCCGACGCGGTCGCCGCGCACCGTCCGTGAACCACCCGCTCAGCCCGCACCCCCGACGCCAGGAGTTCCCTCGTGAACGCGACGACAGCCGCGACGGCCGGCCGCATCGGCTCGCTCCACCGCTACCCGGTCAAGTCCCTGCTCGGCGAGACCGCGGCCGCGCTCGACCTCGACCAGCACGGCGTCGTCGGCGACCGGGCACTCGCCCTCATCGACCGCATCACCGGCAAGGTGGCCACGGCCAAGCAGCCCCGCTGGTGGCGGTCGCTGCTCAGCTGCCAGGCGATGACCACCGACGACGGGGTCGTCGTCCGTCTCCCCGACGGCCCCTGGCGCAACGCCGACACCGTCGACGACGTCCTCTCGCAGCTGCTCGGCCGGCAGGTCGCCATGTCCGACCGCCGCTCCGCCGGCGCCACTGTGGAGCGCCCGGACCCCGAACTCGTCCTGAGCCAAGGACTCGACGCCGACATCGAACCGGCCGAGCTCGAGATCGCCCCGGACACCCCCGGCGGCCGGTTCGTCGACCACTCACCACTGCACCTGATCACCACGGCAACACTCGACGAGATCGGGGTCGAGGCACTCCGCTACCGGCCCAACATCGTCATGACCACCCCCGACGGCTGCCCACCCTTCGTCGAGAACACCTGGATCGGCCGCACGCTCCGCATCGGAACCGCCCTCCTGCAAGCCACCCTGCCGACACCGCGCTGCTCCGTGCCCACACTCGAACACGGCGACCGCGGCCGCGAACCGCGCGCACTCCGAGTCCCCGCAGACCGCAACCGCGTCGAGGTCACCGGCTTCGGCGTCCTCCCCTGCGCCGGCCTGTACGCCACCGTCATCGAAGCCGGAACCATCCGCGAAGGCGACGAGATCGACATCCTCGCCCCGTAGCTGCCCCGAGCGGTTCGAGCCCGACCGGCGTCCGAGGACGTGGCCGAACCATCGGTGCTCGACCATGATCTCTTCACCGGCACCGCGCAGCGGACGCGGCGGGCCGGAGTAGCGAGTGAGTCCCTGTCCGCCAAGCGGGGTGCGGCTCAGTCGAATCAGCCGAGCTTGACCTGCTTGTCAGCGAAGTTCGCCACCAGCTGGAGATCGCCACCGAGCGCGCTGCCGTAGCGGTCGAGTACGTCGATCCCCGCCGGCTCACCGTTCTCGATCTGGCTCACCCGCCCGACCGTCACCCCCATCGCCTGGGCGACCTGACGCTGGGTGGGTCCCCGCCGCTTGCGCATCTCGGCCATGTAGGGCGACGGGTTGGACGAGGATGACCGCGTCGCCATGACACGAGGTCGGCG
>JAKDLE010000961.1 GCA_030453005.1 Pseudonocardia sp.
CGACCCGTCCCGCCCGGTCGCGCCCACCGTGCGGGAGATCGCCGCACTGACCGCCCGGCTCCGCGACATCTCGGCCCGCGGCCGCGCCGTCGACCCGGCCGAGCGGGAACAGTTCATCGCCGACAAGGACGCCCTGATCGCCCGCATCACCGACACGACGCGGGCCGACAGTGGCCCAGCGGCCGCGCGGGAGCCGGTGATGCCGGAGTCGATGCGCGAGCAGGCACGCGCGACCGAGGCCGCGATCGCGGCCGGAACCCTGCCCGACGTCTACCCGGACGACACCGCGGCGTTGGCCGCCCGGATCACGGAACTCCGCGCCGAACAGGCCGCGCGCAGCAGCGCCAGCGCACGCGTGCCCGAGCCGGAGCAGAACCGGCGCGAGCAACTCGCCCGCTGGCACGCCGAGGACCAGGCCGACACGCACGGAGACGGGCACGACGACGCCCTGACCCGGTTCACCTGCGGCGGGTACGGCGACGAGGAGGGAGGCACCCCGTGACCGACACCGACAGCCGGCCGGGCGCACCGGGCGCCGCCGCGGGTGGGCCGGACCCGCGGGTCCTCGCGATGGCCCGCGCGTTCGACCGCACGCGACGCAAGGTCGAGGGCCTCGACACCCACGTCGCCCAGCTCTCCGCCGACGTGACCCGCCTCGGGGGCGTCGGCACCGCGCAGCGCCCACTCCATACGGGGCGGCCCCCGGACGCCGATCCGCCCAACGGCGCACCACCCGACGAGGACGGTGCCGACGGGATGGGCGGTGTGCCGGCGGTGCGGTCGTGGCTGCTGGCCGCCGACCGCGAGCAGGCCGGGACCGACCTTGCCGACTTGGTCGAGTGGCTCGACCGCGTGTACCTCCGGTATCCGGGCGCGGAGCTGTCCGCGTGCTGGCTGTGGCACCCGCACGTGATCGAGGAACTGTGGTGGCTGCGCCGTGCGCACGCCGACGCGTTCCACCCGAAGGACGGGTCCTGGTTGCGGGTGGGGGACTGGCACGACCGCCAGCGCCCCGCCGTCACCAAGCGTGTCCGCGATGCGGTCGGCAACTGCGACCTGTCCCTACACGACCCGAGCAAGCCCCACGGCCAGCCACCGGCCGTCGCCCCGCTGGCCCGGCACGCCGCCGCCATCGCCGCCGCCTGGGCAACCGGCGGGACCCGACCGGAACCCACCACGGAGCAGCTCGCCGAGGGCGCGGCGTACTTCCAGGCGCTCTACCGGAGCCAGCGATGACCCGCCCCCGGTGCAATTTGAGCGGCTGCGGCCGGGCCCATCACGGGCACGGGTACTGCCGACCGCACTACACGCGGTGGCGCCGCCACGGCGACCCTCAGGCCGACGTCGAGGTCGCCGCGCGAGTGCGGGACGGGGTGACGTACTGGACGGCCCGCCGGCGCGTGTTGGCCGCCCGCGGTCCGGCAACCGAGCAGCGATGCGGCGGGTGCGGCGGCCCGGCCGCGGTGTGGTCCTACGACGGCGCCGACCCCGACGACCGACACGGGCCCGACCAGGTGCGCCGCTACAGCCTCGACCCCGACCGCTACCGGGCGCTGTGCCGGTCCTGCCACCGCCGGGCGTCCCGCGGCGGGGCGCGGGCGGTGGTGCTGTCCGGGCCGGACGTCGAGCGGGCGGTCCGGCTCTACCGGGCCGGGGCCAGCGCGCGCGGGATCGGCCGGCTCTTCGGGGTGTC
>JAKDLE010000962.1 GCA_030453005.1 Pseudonocardia sp.
GTGGCGACCACGCCCACCCCACCGCTGCTCCGCAGGCGCAGCGGGCGGATGGTGGCAGGCGTGGCGGGCGGGGTGGCCGACCACCTCGAGGCGCCGCTGCTGTGGGTGCGCGCGGCGTTCGTCGTCCTCGTCGCCTTCGGCGGCGTCGGCGTACTGGCCTACGGGCTGCTGTGGATGTTCGTGAAGCAGGAGCCGCGCGACGTCGAGCGGCGGACGTCGCGCCGCGAGCGCCAGCAGGCCGCAGGCCTGGTCGCGCTCGGTCTCGCCGCAGGCCTGGTCGCCGCCGCGCTCGGCAACGAGGTGCTCGGCTGGGTGGTCGGGCCGCTCGGCGTGGTGGCGCTCGGCGCGGCGGTCGTGTGGCGGGAGGCCGACGAGAGTCAGCGCAGGCGCTGGACCCGCTCCGGGGCCGCCGTGGGCGGGCGCACCGCGGCGCTGCGGACCCTCGCCGGGGCGCTGTTCGTCGCGGCCGGGATCGGGGTGTTCCTGATCGGGAACCTGCAGCTCGGGCAGGTGCAGTTCGCCCTGCTGGCGGTGCTCGCCACGATCGTCGGCGTCGGTGTGCTCACGGTGCCATGGTGGGTGCGGCTGGTGCGCGAGCTCACCGAGGAGCGCCGCGAGCGCATCGTCGACGCCGAGCGCGCGGAGATCGCCGCACACCTGCACGACTCGGTGCTGCAGACCCTCGCGTTGATCCAGCGCCAGTCCGACCAGCCGCGCGAGGTGCTGCGGCTGGCCCGCGGCCAGGAACGCGAGCTGCGGCACTGGCTCTACGGCGCGGGCGGCTACGGGCGCCCCTCCCCGGACGCGGTGCTCGACGCAGGCCTCACCGACGCGCTCGCGGCCGCGGCCGCGGAGGTCGAGGACACCTACGCGATCACGGTGGCGCCGGTCGTCGTCGGCGGGGACCGCAGACTCGACGACCATCTGCGCGCGTTGGTGCTCGCCGGTCGCGAGGCGATGGTCAACGCCGCCAAGCACGCGGACGTACAGGAGGTGTCGGTGTTCTGCGAGGTGGAGCCGGACCAGGTCAACCTGTTCGTCCGCGACCGCGGGCGCGGCTTCGACCCCGACGACGTGCCCGGCGACCGGCACGGTCTCGCCGACTCGGTGCACGGCCGGATGGCCCGCCACGGCGGTACCGTGCGGCTGCGCAGCACGCCGGGCGAGGGCACCGAGGTGCACCTGGCGATGTCCGCCCACACCACGGAGGAGGTGGCCCCATGAGCGAGCCGAAGACGATCAGCGTGGTCCTCGTCGACGACCACGCGCTGTTCCGCTCCGGGGTGCGCGCCGAGCTCGACCGCGGCGTCCCGGACGTGACGGTGGTGGGGGAGGCGGGCTCCGTCGACGAGGCGGTGGCCGTGATCCGGCACCATCGTCCCGACGTCGTGCTGCTCGACGTCCACATGCCCGACGGGGGCGGCGCGGAGGTGCTGCGGCAGCTGCGCACCGAACTGCCGGACGTCGTGTTCCTGGCGCTGTCGGTGTCCGACGCCGCCGAGGACGTCATCGCGGTGATCCGGGCGGGAGCGCGCGGCTACGTCACGAAGACGATCTCCGGACGGGAGCTGGCCGACGCGGGGCGGCGCGTGTCGGGCGGTGACGCGGTGTTCTCGCCGCGACTGGCCGGCTTCGTGCTCGACGTGTTCTCCAACCGTCCCGGCGCCGCCCCGGTCGGCGACCCCGAGCT
>JAKDLE010000099.1 GCA_030453005.1 Pseudonocardia sp.
TGCCCGAGCGTCCACACGTTGTTCGTCAGCCAGTACAGCAGGATCGCGACGGGGAACGGGAGGAACAGCCCGCCGAGCACCGCGCCGAGCGGGAAGATCCAGGGTGTCCACCGCAGCACCGTCGCGGCCGGACCGGTGAGGCTCTGCTGCGCCAGCGAATGCCGCGCCGAGAAGTGCGTGGCCACGGCCGCGACGAGCATGAGCGGCACCGTGACGGCCGCGACCTCCCAGCGGTCGATGTGCGCGCCGAAGGAGTCGAGCAGGTCCTGCGGCATGCTCAGGTAGGACGACAGCGGAGCCCCGAACAGCCGCGCCGCCAGGAACGAGCGCACCTCCTCGGCCGGGAGGGCGTAGTTGGCGACCGCCGCGTTCTGCTCGACGCTCAGACCCGGCCGGTGAAACCCGTGCAGCACGTGCAGCAGCCCGAGGAAGACCGGCATCTGCGCCAACGCGGGCAGGCAGCCGCCCCACGCGCTGACGCCGTGCTCCGCCTGCAGCGAGCGGGTCTGCGCGGCCAGCCGGGCGGGGTCGTCGCGGTGGCGTTCGCGCAGCTCCGCGAGCTGCGGGGCGAGGGCGCGCAGCCGGCGGCCGGACCGCACCGAGGAGACGAACGGTCTGATCAGCAGCGCGCGCAGGGTGATCACCAGGAACACGACCGACAGCGCCCACGCGGCGCCGGAGGCCGGTCCGAGCAGGAGACCGAAGACCTGGTGCCACCCCCACAGGACGGCGGAGACGACATAATAGATCGGGTCGAGCAGCATGACGGCACTCCAGGGCGGCCGGGATCGGGACGCGAGATCCGGCGGAGCGCGAAAAGGGGAGCTACACCGCCGGGAGCAGGCCCGACGGTGCGCGGGAGCGGGTGTGGCCGGGGGCGTCCGGGTCACGCTGGCGGGGCACGGCTCGGCGCGCGAGAGCGCGCCGGTGTCCGCGGGCGGCGACGGCGGGACCGGTACCGGCGGTCGGCGACGCCCGTCCGACGGGCCGGGTGAACCCCCAGGCGAACAGCAGCGCCCCGACCGCGCCGAGGACCAGCGACGACGGCTCGACGAACGTGCCGTCGGTCAGCGACGTGCCGAGCAGCACGGACAGCAGGAGCAGTACGCCGCTCGCCTGTGCCCACGCCGTCCGCATGGGGGCGAGGGTACGCGCGAAGCGGGGCGGCGTCCCGGTCCCGGCAGTAGGTTCGACGGCATGCCCGAGGGTGACACCGTCTACCTCGCCGGGAGGCGGATGCGTGCCGCGCTCAGCGGCGGCGTGCTGGTGCGCGGCGAGCTGCGGCATCCGCGACTGGTGGAACACGACCTCACCGGGCGCACCGTCACGGGCGTCGCGTCGGTGGGCAAGCACCTGTTCACCCGCTTCGACGACGGGCGCAGCCTGCACAGCCACCTGCGCATGGACGGCTCGTGGCACCTCTACCGCCCCGGCACGCCGTGGCGGCGGCCCGCGCACGAGGCCCGCGCGGTGCTGGCCACCGCCGAGCGCGTCGCCGTCGGGTTCGCGTTGCACGACCTGGGGCTGCTGCCCACCGCCGAGGAGTCCCGGCTGGTCGGGCACCTGGGTCCGGACCTGCTCGGCCCCGCCTGGGGAGAGGACCACGCAGCCGAGGCGCTGCGCCGCCTCACCGCTCGCGGCGGCTCCGAGATCGGCCTCGTGCTGCTGGAGCAGCGGGTGATGGCGGGCGTGGGCAACCTCTACAAGACCGAGGTCTGCTTCCTGCGCGGCGTCTCGCCGTGGACGCTCACCCGTGACGTGCCCGACCCGGCCGCCGTCATCGCCCTGTCCCGCGACCTGCTGCTGCGCAACGCCGACCGCCCCGAGCAGTCCACCACCGGCGACCTCGGCCGCAATCAGCACTGGGTGTTCGAGCGCGGCGGGCAGCGCTGCCGCCGCTGCGGCACCCGCATCCGGGTGGGCGAGCAGGGCGACGGGGTCCACACCCGCGTCGCCTACTGGTGCCCGACCTGCCAGCCCGGCCCCGCGCCACCGCCGCGGCGCGCCCGCCGCCGCTGACGAGGTGGTGTGGGTCAGGCCGGGTCGGTCTGCTGGCGCTTGTCGAGCTGCGGCGTGGACGCGGGCGCAGGCGCCGTGCCTCCGGCCGTGACCTCACCGGCGACCGGCGTGCCGTGCAGCGAGGCACGGATCTGCTCGAGCCGGCTCGCGCCCGCCATGTCGGTGGCCGACTGCTGCACCTCCAGCATCCGCCCCTGCACGGAGTTCTGAGCGAGCTCCCCGGCGCCGACGGCGTTCGCGTAGCGCCGTTCGATCTTGTCGCGGACCTCCTCCAGCGACGGGGTGTTGCCCGGCGCGGAGAGCTCGCTCATCTGCCGCAGCGACGCCGAGGCCTGCTCCTGCATCTTCGCCTGCTCGAGCTGGCTGAGCAGCTTGGTGCGCTCGGCGATCTTCTGCTGCAGCATCAGCGCGTTGCGCTCGACGGCCTGCTTGGCCTGCCCCGCGGCCTGGATGGCCTGGTCGTGCAGCGTCTTCATGTCCTCGACGGACTGCTCGGCCGTGACGAGCTGCCCGGCGAACGCCTGCGCCGACTGCTCGTACTGGCCCGCCTTGACCTCGTCCCCCGAGGCGCGCGCCTGGTCGGCGAGCACGAGCGCCTGCCGGGCCGAGGCCTGCAGCTTCTCGATGTCGCCGAGCTGGCGGTTGAGCTTCATCTCCAGCTGCCGCTGGTTGCCGATCACCGCGGCCGCCTGCTGGGAGAGGGCCTGGTGCTGACGCTGAGCGTCCTCGATGGCCTGCTGGATCTGCACCTTCGGGTCGGCGTACTCGTCGACCTTCGACGAGAACAGCGCCATCAGGTACTTCCACGATTTCACAAACGGATTGGCCATCTGCCCACCTTCGAGTGCCGTGTACGCGCTGTCCGATCCGGCCGCCGGTGCGCACTCGTCCCATCGTGGCACTGCACACCGCTCGGCTTCCACCGGTGACCGACGATATCGGGGAAGATCCCGAGCGCGCGGTCGGGGCGACCCCGAGTCCAGGCTAGGCCATGTGCGGACGGGCGGCTGTCAGGCCGCGACGCGGGCGACGGGCCGCGGCCGCGCCGCCGGCGTGCCGACCGGGGCCACGGGCGCGAGCGGCACCGCCGCGGACAGCGGTTCGGCGTCGCCCGCCAGGCGCAGGTCGGTGTGGCGCAGCCCGACCGGACGGCGCGAACGGCCCACGACCTCCAGCGTGGCCGCGGCCAACGCCTGCGCGGCGTCGGTGAGCAGCTCGGACAGCGCGATGTCGAGCGCCGCACAGATCGAGGCGAGGAGCTCGCTGGAGGCCTCCTTGCGACCGCGTTCGACCTCCGACAGGTACCCCAGGCTCACCCGCGCCCGACGCGACACCTCGCGCAACGTGCGGCGGCGCGCCGTCCGTGCACGACGCAGGCTGCCACCGATCGCCTCCCGCATCAGCACGGCACCCTCCCGATCACCCGGCTACGAATGGGGTCCACCGTATCCGCATCCCGACACCCGTGTCCCGGCGAGACGCACCCCGAGCCGTCCGCCCACGGCGAACACGCCCGTCAGTTCGGGGAGATGGCCCGCAGGCGCACGGCGCGCAGCACGTAGTCGACGCCGGTCGCGATCGTCAGCACCAGCGCCGCGGCGAGCACGGCGACGCGCACCGCGTCGACGGCCCCGGCTGCGTCCATCAGGTCGGTGAGCGGCAGCAGGTAGAGCCCGATGGCGAGGGTCTGCAGGGCCGTCTTCACCTTGCCCCCGCGGCTGGCCGGGATCACCCCGTGCCGCAGCACCAGCAGCCGCAGCAGCGTGACGCCCAGCTCCCGTCCCATGATCACCACGGTGACCCACCACGGCACCAGCCCGAGCACCGAGAGCCCGATGAGCGCGGACCCGGTGAGCGCCTTGTCGGCGATCGGGTCGGCGATGGTGCCGAACGTGGTGACCAGGCCGCGGCGGCGGGCGATGTCGCCGTCGAGGCTGTCGGTGAACGACGCCAGGGCGAACACGCCGAACGCGGTGAGCCGCCACCCGGTGCTCGTGCCGTCCTCGACCAGCAGCGCGGCCACGAACACCGGCACCAGCAGCAGCCGGATGCCGGTGAGCACGTTGGCGATGTTGAGCACCGGCGGCTGGCCCACCGGCTGCGAGGTCACCGCACTGCCCGAGGGTGCCGTGTACCCCGTTCGGTCATGCGCCGGTCCCCGCCCGCGCAGCACCCTGGCGTCGGCGCGGGATCTGTTCCCGAGCCGAGACGACGAGGTCGGCGCCCTCGGTGCCGACGACGACCGCGTGCACCAGGTCGCCCACGGCGAGCCCGGAGCCGCGCTCGAACACGCACTCGCCGTCGACGTCGGGTGCCTGGTGCGCGGCCCGGCCGGTGCACTCGAAGTCGTCGTCCTCGGCGACCTCGACGAGCACCTCCACCTCGGTGCCGACGCGGTCCTCGGCGCGCTGGTTCATCAGCTCGTCGGCCAGCGCGGAGATCCGCGCGACCCGCTCGGCGATCACGTCGGCGGGCACCTTGTCGGCGAGCCCGACGGCCTCGGTGCCGTCCTCGTCGGAGTAGCCGAAGATCCCGATCGCGTCGAGCCGGGCGCCGGTCAGGAACGCCTCCAGCTCGGCGAAGTCGTCGTCGGTCTCGCCGGGGAACCCCACGATGAAGTTGCTGCGCAGGCCCGCCTCGGGCGCGATCGCCCGGATGCGGGCGCAGAGGTCGAGGAAGGCGACGCGCGAGCCGAACCGGCGCATGCGCCGCAGCACAGGCGCACTCGCGTGCTGGAACGACAGGTCGAAGTAGGGGGCCACCCCCGGCGTCGACGCGATGACCTCGATCAGGTCGGGTCGCATCTCGGCGGGCTGCAGGTAGCTGGCGCGCACGCGGTCGATGCCGGGCACCGCGGTGAGCCGGGGCAGCAGCCGCACCAGCGCGCGGGTGCCGCCGGGGAGGTCCTTGCCGTAGGACGTGGAGTTCTCGCTGACCAGGTAGAGCTCCCGCACGTCCTGCATGCCCAGCCAGGCGGCCTCGGCGACGACGTCGTCCGGCGGGCGGGAGACGAACGAACCGCGGAAGCTCGGGATGGCGCAGAACGTGCAGCGCCGGTCGCAGCCCGAGGCGAGCTTGATGTTCGCGACGGGCCCGTCGGACAGGCGCGTGCGCGACAGGCTCGGCACCCAGCCGTGGCCCGGGACGGCGACGTCGACGGCCGCCGCGGGGCGCTCGACCGGCGAGATCGGCAGCAGCATGCGGCGGTCGGTGGGCACGTGCGGTGCGGGCGCGTGGCCGCCGAGGACGTCGCCGAGGCGCTCGGCCAGCTCCGGGTAGGCGTCGAAGCCGAGCACGGCGTCGGCCTCGGGCAGGCTCGCGGCCAGCTCCGCGCCGTACCGCTCGGCCAGGCACCCGACGGCGACGACCTTCGCCCCGTTTGCGGCGTCCGACGCCGCGAGCAGCGTGTCGATCGAGTCCTTCTTGGCCTGCTCGACGAAACCGCAGGTGTTCACGAGGATGACGTCCGCGCCGCCCTCGACGTCGGCGTCGACGAGCTCCCACCCGCTGTCGGTGAGGCGGCCGGCCAGCTCCTCGGAGTCGACCTCGTTGCGGGCACAGCCCAGGGTGAGCAGGGCCGCACGACGTGGAGAGGACACACCACACAGGGTACGTCCGCCCGGTGATCTACCCTGACCCGCCGTGGCGGAGACGGTCGTACGGCGGGCGCGCACCGCCGACGTGACGACGATCAAGCAACTGGTGGATCACTACGCCGGGCGCGTCCTGCTGGCCAAGGAGATCATCACCCTCTACGAGTCGGTGCAGGAGTTCCTCGTCGCCGAGGTCGACGGCGAGGTCGTCGGATGCGGGGCGCTCCACGTGCTGTGGTCCGACCTCGGCGAGATCCGCACGGTCGCGGTGCATCCGCGGGTCCTGGGGCGGGGCGTCGGGCACGCACTGGTGGACGCCCTGATCGAGGGCGCCCGCGAGCTGGGCCTGCAACGGCTGTTCGTGCTCACGTTCGAGCGGCGGTTCTTCGGCAGGCACGGGTTCGCCGAGATCGACGGCACTCCGGTGGAGTCCGACGTGTTCGCGGCAATGCTGCGCTCCTACGACGCGGGCGTGGCCGAGTTCCTCGATCTCGCGCACGTCAAGCCGAACACGTTGGGCAACGTCCGGATGCTGCTGCGGCTGTAGCCTGGCGACATGTCGGCCGGGATGTGGTGGGGCCGCCCCGCTCCGGAGCTGCGGCCCTACCTGGCCGCGTACACCGGCTACCGCACCGAGGCCGGGCCGCCGAGCGTGCACCAGGGCGTCGCGTCGGGCCACCTCACGTTCCTGCTCTGCCTCGACGGCGCCGTGCAGATCCTGGCCAACGCCGATCCCGCCCGGGCGCCCGGCACGTTCGTCGCCATGGTCGGCGGCCTGCACGACGGACCGGCCCGGATCGCCCACGGCACGCCCCAGACCGGGCTGCAGCTGCGGTTGACCTGGCGCGGCGCCCGCGCGCTGTTCGGCGTGCCGGCCGGGGAGCTGGCGGGCGACACCGTCGACCTCGCGGCCCTGCTCGGGCGCCGCACGGGTCCGCTGCTGGAACGGCTCGCCGAGCCGGGCACGTGGGCGCAGCGCTTCGCCCGCCTCAACGAGGAGCTGGGCGAGCTGGCCCGCGCCGGCCGCGGCGACGTGGGGGTGCGGCCCGAGGTCGGCTACGCCTGGGACCGGCTGGAGGAGACCGGCGGCACCCTGCGCGTCACCGACCTGGCCCGCGAGGTGGGCTGGAGCCGCCGCCACCTCGCCGACCGCTTCCGCCGCGAGACCGGCCTCGCCCCCAAGGCCGCCGCGCGGGTGATCCGCTTCGAGCGCGCCTGCGACCGGTTGCGGGGTCCGTCGCGTCCCGCGCTGGCCGCGGTGGCCGCCGACTGCGGGTACGTCGACCAGGCCCACCTGTCGCGCGACTTCCGCGACCTGGCCGGACAGACGGCGACGTCCTGGCTGGCCGAGCGCCCCTCGTGATCACCGCCTGCGGTACAGGAGACCCGCAGGTGAAGCTCCTGTACCGCACACGCTGATCACGGGAGCGGGTTCTCCCGTTCGGCCCCGCGACGGGTCTGCCGTCCGCGATCCTGGGCCGGTGCAGCTCCACCACCTCCTCGCCCGGCAGGCGGGCGTCGTCACGCTCGCGCAGGCCGTCGGGTGCGGGGTCTCGGCCGGCACGGTGCAGCGCTGGACGCGGGAGGGCACGTGGCGGCGTCTGCACCCGTCGGTCTACCTGGCAGGCGGGCACCGCCTCACCGACGAGGCGCGGATCCGGGCGGCGTGGCTGTGGGCCGGCGCGGACGCCGCGGTGGTCACCGGCCCGGCCGCGGCCTTCTGGCAGCACATGCTTCCCCGCGCTCCGGCCCTGATCGACGTCACGGTGCCGCGGCACATGCACCGTCGTCCGCGACCCGGGATCCTCCTGCAGCGGCGCGACCTCGACCGGGCCGACCTGATCAAGGACCGGGACGTACTGGTGGCGGATCGCCCATTCGCCGCGCTGGAGACCGCCGTCGCCCTACCCGACGGGTCGACCTTCCTCGACCGCGCGCTGCAGAGGTACGTGCGGTTCCCGGCGTTGTACCGCAGCTACACCCGCAACCTGGGCCGAGAGGGGTCGTCGGAGGCCGGACGGCTGATCACCGCGGCCGCGGACCGGGCCGACTCGGCCGCGGAACGCTTGCTCGTGAAGCTGCTGCGCGAGGCCGGGATCGGGGGCTGGGTGCTCGGCCATCCGTTCGGCCCGTACCGGATCGACCTGGCCTTCCCCGCGAAGCGGGTCGCCGTCGAGGTGGACGGCTGGGCCTGGCACGTCGACGCCGAGCGATTCCGCAACGACCGGCGCAAGGGCAACGCGATCACCCGCGGCCGCTGGGACCTGCTGCGCTTCACCTGGCACGGCCTCGACGGGCAGCCGGCCGAGTCGATCGCGGAGATCATCGAGACGCTGGCCCTGTCGGACGCGGCATGATCATCACGTGCGGTACAGGAGCTCCACCTGTGAGCCTCCCGTACCGCAGACGGCGATCATGGGTCACTTTTCTCC
>JAKDLE010000963.1 GCA_030453005.1 Pseudonocardia sp.
GAGCGGGTGGGCGGGCGACCTGCGGCTCCCCCACGACCGTGACGGCTCCGTCCGGGGCGACGACGAGCCGGGCCGGGTCCTGGACCGCGACCATGCCCAGCTCCGCGGCGCGACGAGCCAGCTCGGGCGCCGAGGACCGCACCGCGACCGCGCGCCGCAGCTGCTCCGCCTGCTCGGCCAGCACCCCGGCCTCGGCCCGGGCGTCCTGCAGGCGGTAGGAGTCGGCCGCGGCGGCCGTCGAGAGCCACAGGGTGAGCACGAGACCGGTGCCCAGCAACACCATGACGAGCAGCACGAACTGCGCACGCCGCGGCGTGCCCGTCCCGGTGCTCCGCGCCCCCCCGACGAGCCGCCGCAGCCGCTCGTCGCGCCGCGCGTAGGCCTGCTGCGCGCCCCGGGTGACCCGGGGTCCCCGTTCACCGGCCCCTCGCTGGGCCGGGATCACGGGCGGGGCCGCGCGCGCCGGACGCGGCGCCGTGCGGACCCCACCGCGCGAACGCTCGGTGACCGGCGCGCTCATCGCACGCCCTCGCTGGCGCTCGGTCGGCGCTGCGCGCAGGCGCTGTGCCCATGATTCGCTCGCTGGCGCTCGCTCATCGCACGCCCTCGCTGACGCTCGTGCGCTCGTTCACACCCGCACCCACTTCCGCGTTCATGCTGCGTCCCCCGACATCCGTTCCGCCGCCCGCAGGCGCACCGACGCCGCCCGCGGGTTGTCGCCGATCTCGTCCTCGCCCGCCGTCTCCGCGCCGCGGGTCAGCAGCCGCCACTCGGGCCCGTGGCCGGGCAGCTCGACGGGCAGGTCCACCGGAGTGCGCGAGCTCGACCGGGTGGCGAGCTCGCGCTTGACCATCCGGTCCTCCAGCGAGTGGTAGGCCATGACGACGATCCGGCCGCCCGGGCCCAGCGAGCCCAGCGCCGCGGGCAAGGCGTCGCGCAGGGCATCGAGCTCGGCGTTCACCTCGATCCGCAGCGCCTGGAACGTCCGCTTCGCCGGGTGTCCCCCGGTGCGGCGCGACGCCGCGGGCACCGCGGCGTAGAGCAGCTCGACCAGCTCGGCGCTGCGCCGGAACGGCGCGTCGGCACGCCTGCGGGCCACCGCCTTGGCGATGCGTCCGGCGAACCGTTCCTCGCCGTACTCGCGCAGCACGCGGGCCAGCTCAGGCACCGGGTAGGTGTTGAGCACGTCCGCCGCGGTGGGACCGGTGGTGGGGTCCATCCGCATGTCGAGGTCGGCGTCGCGGGAGTAGGAGAACCCGCGCTCGTCGGCGTCGAGCTGCAGCGACGACACCCCCAGGTCGAACAGCACACCGTCGACGGGCCCCAGGCCCAGGTCGTCGACGACGTCGGCGATCCGGTCGTAGACGGCGTGCACGAGGTGCGTGCGGTCGGAGTAGGCGACGAGCCTGCGCCCGGCGAGCGCGAGCGCGTCCGGGTCGCGGTCGAGCCCGACGAGCGTGAGCTGCGGGTGCGCCGCCAGCATCGCCGCCGCGTGGCCGCCGAGGCCCAGCGTGGCGTCGACCAGCACGGGCGGCTTGCCCGCCCGCCCCGGATCGGCGACGGCGGGTGCGAGGAGTTCGGTGACGCGGGTCAGGAGCACGGGGGTGTGCCTGGCCCCAGCCGGCCCGTCCGCGTGATCCTGCCGCCCCACCGATTCACCTCCCGCCCGTCCTGTCGCGACCGCTGTTC
>JAKDLE010000964.1 GCA_030453005.1 Pseudonocardia sp.
GTCGAGCAGCTCCGGGCCGGGCCTGCCGGCGCCCCCACGCTCCTCGTCGCGAACCTGCCCTACAACGTCGCGGTTCCGGTTCTGCTGCACCTGCTCGCGGAGGTGCCCTCGCTGCGCGCGGCGCTCGTGATGGTGCAGGCGGAAGTGGCAGACCGCCTCGCAGCCGCTCCCGGCAACCGGACCTACGGCGTCCCCAGCGTCAAAGCCGGATTCTTCGGCACGGTCAGCAGGGCCGGCAGCGTCGGCAAGGCCGTGTTCTGGCCGGTCCCCAAGGTCGAGTCCGGCCTGGTTCGGGTCGATCGCTACGAACGGGCCCCGTGGCCGGTGGACGAGGCGCACCGCCGGGCGGTCTTCGCGGCCGTCGACGCCGCGTTCGCCCAGCGCCGCAAGACCCTGCGCGCGGCGCTCGCGTCGTGGGCGGGCAGTGCGGCGGAGGCGGAAAGACGGCTTCGATCGGCGGGGATCGACCCGTCGGATCGGGGCGAACGGCTCGACACCGCGGCGTTCGTGCGGCTCGCAGCAGTCCCGCCCGCGGAGTGAGTCGGCGGCGACGGCTCGACTACGCTGGGGAATCGTGCTCACCGTCGTTCACGATCCCGTGCTCGTGCAGGTACCTGCCAAGGTCAACCTGCACCTGGGCGTCGGAGACCTGCGCTCTGATGGATACCACGAGCTGACGACGGTCTTCCAGGCGTTATCGCTGTACGACACGATCGGCGTCGTCCCGGCGCGCGAGTTGCAGGTGCAGGTGCGCGGCGAGGGGGCCCGGTTCGTGCCCACCGACAGCCGCAACCTGGTCTGGCGCACCGCGGAGACGCTGGCCGCGCGGGTGGGGCGCGAGCCGCGGGTGCAGATCACGGTGGACAAGGGAATACCCGTCGCGGGCGGTATGGCGGGCGGCAGCGCCGACGCGGCCGGCACGCTGCTCGCGCTGGACCGGATGTGGAAGCTGGACCTGTCCCGAGACGATCTGCAGGTCGTCGGCGCGGAGCTGGGCAGCGACGTGCCGTTCATCCTGCACGGCGGCACGGCGCTGGGGGTCGGGCGCGGCGAGGGGCTGAACACCGTCCTGTCGCGGAGCAGCTACCACTGGGTGCTGGCTTTCGCCAAGGGCGGGCTGAGCACGCCGGACGTGTTCGCGGAGCTCGACCAACTGCGCTCGCGCGGAGACGGAGACGCGGGGCCGCCGCGCGCGGGTTCCGCCGACGCGCTGATGCGGGCCCTCGCCTCGGGCGACGCGCAGCGCCTCGCCGGGCTGCTCGGCAACGACCTGCAGGCGGCGGCGCTCTCGCTGCGACCGGACCTGCGCCGCACACTCAACGCGGGGGAGCGTGCCGGAGCCCTGCGCGGCATCGTGTCCGGTTCGGGGCCGACGTGCGCGTTCCTGTGCGCCGACGAGGACGCCGCCGTTTCAGTAAGCCTTGAGCTGGCCGGCGCCGGCGTGTGCCGCACGGTGCGCGTGGCATCCGGTCCCGTACGCGGTGCGCAACTGCTCGCCGACGACAACGAAGACAGTAACGATCCGGAGGATCTTGCCTGATGGCGAACCCCGTGCTGGTCAATCTCGAGACGGTCTCCAAGACCTTCGGGATCAAGCCGCTGCTCGACAATGTCTCCCTCGGCGTGCACCAGGGTGAACGCATCGGGGTGGTGGGCCTCAACGGCGGCGGCAAGACGACGCTGCTCGAG
>JAKDLE010000965.1 GCA_030453005.1 Pseudonocardia sp.
CTCGCCCTGGCCCGCCACGCCGGGCCCGCGGCCCCGGCCGCCGACCCCCGATAGGAGCGCCCACGTGGCTACCAGGTTTTCAGACCGGCCCGGCGGGATCCCTGCGCAGCCCGGGCCCGCGCCGGCGATTCTCGCGACCGGCACCGCGGTCCTGACCTGGACCCATCAACGCGGAGTGCAGGCCCACGCGCTCGTCCGGACCCGCATGATCGCCGCCACCGACGACGACGGCCGACCGGCCACCGCCACCGCAGTGGTGATCAGCCAGCTGCGCAGCTCACCCCGCGGCGGCCAGATCGGCTCGGACTTCCCCGGCATCGCCGAGGTCGCCGCCCGCCTCCTGCTGCCCGCCGGTCACCAGCAGCAGAATCTGTCTTGGTTCGCCCACCACGGCCCGTTCTCCAGCTACGACGACACCGGCCCGGAGACGCTGACCCGCGTCACGCTGCACCACGACGACCACTCCTACCGAGACCACCCAGCCGACCACCAGCTGCTCGACCCCGCGCTCACCCGGGCGTTCCTGCGGATGCTGCAGCTCGAACCGGTCCCCGACCTGCTCCGGGCCTGGCCCTGGACGGCGCTGGACCGCCATCCCGACGCGGCCGCCCACCCCTGATGACCGGCGCCCGGGATCAGTACCGGGTACCCGGACGCGACATCCTCGCCGAGGTCCGCGACGCCTACCTCGCATACCGACCCACCATCGCCGAACGAGACCCCGGCGTCCTGATCATCAGATTCGCCACCGACAGCCTCCCGACCTCTGCCGACGAGCAGGAGGCGAGCTGGGCGCGTCGCATGCGCGCCTCGGAGGTCTCTGCCGACCAGAAACACCGGGTGTTCACCACCCTGGGCGCCCACGTGGACCACCTCGTGCTGCCCGACCGGGTGTCGCGCGCGGAGTTCGTCGACCACACCGAGACCGCGAACGCCGACCCGACGATCGCCGCGATCATCGTGCAGACCCCGCCGCCACCCACACTCGTCGGTGAGCTGGACCGCATCGACCCCGGCAAGGACATCGACGCGCTCGGGCTGCGGTCGCACCGCGCCGCCGGTGCGACCGCGGACGGCATCACCCGCATCGCGCGGCCGTTCCTCACCGACCATCCGAGCATCGCCGTGGTCGGCGGCCGCGGGTTCGTCGGCAGCGCAGTGGTGGACATCCTCACCGCGCAGGGCCACAGCCCGCTCGTGCTCGACCGCGACGACGACCTCCTCCAGGTCCGCGAGGTCGAGGTCGTCATCGCCACCGCCGGGCAGGGCGCCCTGCTGACCCCGCGACATCTGCACGCCGGGCACCGGCTCGTCGTCGACTCCGGGTTCGTCCCCCCCCCCGCGGGGCCCGTCGGCGACGTCGCCCCCGCCGCGGCCCCGCGACCCGCCGCGATCACCCCGGTGCCCGGCGGGATCGGCCCGGTGGAGATGGCGGTCCTCGCCGAACGGCTCATCAACTCGACCGCAGCGCCCGAGCTGCCCGACTGGCGCTTCCACGGCCCGTCGACAGCCCCGGAGCTCACCACAGCCCAGATCGACGTCCGCTCCGAACGATCAGCGACCCGCGACCTCGGGCACGACATCCCCGCGGCCGACCAGACCCGGCAGCGGGGCAGCGGGCCCGACAGCGGCCTGGGTGCCGACTGACAGTGCCGCCTCGCGGCCGTGTCGGCTGTGAGCCGAGCGAG
>JAKDLE010000966.1 GCA_030453005.1 Pseudonocardia sp.
TCGGCGCGGTCGTGGTCCGCGTCGGCGGCGTCACCGCCGCGGAGGCCCTGACGCGACGGTTCCGGTTCAGCCGGGCCCGCGCCGGCGGGTGGACCGAGCTATCGGCAGGGGTGCTCACCGATCACCCACGCGCGTACGACCTGCCCGGTGTCCTCGCCCCGCTGGTCCCCCTCGATGTCGACGACGGGCGCGGTGGACGGCACGCGCTGCTGTGGGACCGGAACTCGGGGACGCTCACCGCGGTCCTGCGCTGCTCCCCCATCGGTCTCGACCTCGCCGATGCGGCGCAGACCGACCTGTGGGTCGCGTCCTGGGGCGTGTTCCTCGCCGACCTCGGCTACCAACCGCTCGTCCAGCACGTCGCGGTCACCGTGGACACCGCTCCGAGCGGTGGCACCACCATGCGCGACCACGTCGCGGCCGCGCTCGACCCGCGGGCGCCTGCATTGTCGCGAACGGTGCTCGACGAGCTCGTGGCGATCACGCCGACGACGGCGGCGGAGGTCGACGCTCGGCTGACCGTCGTGTTCGACCCGAACCGCGCCAACCCCCGACCCACGGACCTCTTCGCGGCCGTGGTCGACGTCGGCCGGTGGCTGCCCGGTATCGAGACCGGGCTCGGCGCATGCGGTGTCGCCGTGCTGGGCCGGGCGACGACGAGTTGGCTGACCGGGCGCATCCGGGTCGCGTTCGATCCGGCTGCTCGATCCGAGATCACCCGCCTCGACGACCGAGCCGCGCTGCTTGCCTGGTCCGAGGCCGGGCCGGTCGTCGCACTGGAGAGCTGGGACACCTACCGCCACGACTCGGGGATCTCGGTGTCCTGGGCGCTGCGCGAGGCGCCCCGCCAAGCCGTCGCCCCCCGCGTCCTCGCCTCGCTCCTGACCCCGGGTCCGTACCCGCGGCGCGTGACCTGGCTCTACGAGCCCTACCCCGCCGACCACGCCGCCGCCAAGGTCGAGGCCGAGGTCACCTCCGGACAGATCCGGCGAGCCTGGGCCGCCCGGACCCACCGCGACGAGACCCAGCGCGAACGCGACGACCGCGACCGCGCACTCCAGTCCGCCCGCGAGGAAGCCGAGGGAGCCGGGGTCGGCCGGTTCACCGTGTACCTCACCACGACGGTCACCGACCCCGACGACCTCCCCGCGGCCGTCGCCGACCTCGAGCAACGCGCCGGGCAGGCCAAGCTCCGGCTCCGCCGCCTGCGCGGCGCGCAGGCGGCCGGTTTCGCCGCCGCTCTCGGGGTTGGCATCAACCCAGGCGAAATCGTCCGCAACCGCACACGGCGCTGACCTCCGAACGAGGATTGAGGAGACTCCCATGCAGGACACCCACGTTGACCCGGCACTGAGCTTGCGAGATCGGCCCGTCCCCCGCCGCTGGGGATGGCCGGTGCGGGGTGGCGGCCGTGCGGCGCATGTTGAGGCGGGTGTCCGCTACGCCGCCACCACCAGTCAGCTCTGCGGGCTGTTCCCGTTCGCCGTGTCCTCCGGGGCGTCGGTGCACGGCGTGCCGATCGGGCGCCACATGCACACCGCGGAACCGATCGGACTCGATCCCGCCGAATGGCTACGCACCGGGCTGGTGTCCAACACCGGCGTCTGGGTCCAGGGCCAGCCGGGCATCGGAAAGAGCTCCATCACCAAACGCATGATCACCGGACTGGTCGGCTACGGCATGACCG
>JAKDLE010000967.1 GCA_030453005.1 Pseudonocardia sp.
CACTGAGCTGGGACTCGACGATCTCGAGGTAGGTGGGGCAGGACTCCACCAGCTCGTCGTGCCCGCCGATGCCGACGACCGCACCGTCGTCGAGCACGACGATCTGGTCCGCGCCCGCGATGGTGGACACGCGCTGCGCCACGATCACCACGGTCGCCTGCGCCGTGACGGGCGCCAGCGCGGCCCGCAGCCGGGCGTCGGTGGCGAGGTCGAGTGCGGAGAACGAGTCGTCGAACAGGTAGATCTCGGGCCTGCGCACCAGCGCGCGGGCGATCGCGAGCCGCTGGCGCTGCCCGCCGGAGACGTTCGTGCCGCCCTGCGAGATCGGCGCGTCCAGACCGCCGGACATGGCCCGGACGAACCCGGAGCCCTGCGCGATCTCCAGCGCGGCCCACAGGTCGGCGTCACTCGCGTCCGGGTCGCCGTAGCGCAGGTTGCTCGCGACCGTGCCGGAGAACAGGTACGGACGCTGGGGCACGAGCCCGATGCGGCGCCACAGGTCCTCGGGGTCGAGCTCGCGGACGTCCACGCCGTCGACGCTCACCGCACCCTCGGTCGCGTCGAAGAGCCGCGGGACCATGGACAGCAGCGTCGTCTTGCCCGCCCCGGTACTGCCGATGATCGCGGTCGTCCGCCCCGGCCGTGCGGTGAAGGAGACGCCCGCGAGCACCGGGGCCGCCGCGCCGGGGTAGCGGAAACCGGCCGCGTCGAACACGAGCAGCCCGTCGGACCGGCTCGGCGTGACGGGGCGGGGCGGCGGGCCGACGGAGGACTCGGTGTCGAGCACCTCGACGATCCGGTCCGCGCACACCGCCGCCCGCGGGATCATGATCGCCATGAAGGTGGCCATCATGACGGCCATCAGGATCTGCAGCAGATACTGCAGGAACGCCGTCAGCGACCCGATCTGCATCTCCCCCGCGTCGATCCGGCCCGCGCCGAACCAGAGCACCGCCACGCTGGAGACGTTGAGCACCAGTATCACGATCGGGAAGATCAGGGCCTGCAGACGGCCCGCGCGGGTGGCGACGTCGGTCAGGTCACCGTTCGCCCCGCCGAACCGTGCCGCCTCCCGCGGCTCCCGTACGAACGCGCGGACGACGCGGATGCCGGTGATCTGCTCGCGCAGGATCCGGTTCACGGTGTCGATGCGCACCTGCATGAGCCGGAACTGCGGCACCATCTGAATGATCACCAACCCGATGGCGACGACGAGCACCGGCACGCACACCGCCACCAGCCAGGACAACCCGACGTCCTCCCGCAGCGCGAAGAACACGCCGCCGACGCACATGATCGGCGCGGCGACGAGCATCGTGCACGACAGCAGCACCAGCATCTGCACCTGCTGCACGTCGTTCGTGGAGCGGGTGATCAGCGACGGCGCGCCGAACCGGTTGACCTCGCGGGCCGAGAACCCCCCGACCCGGTGGAACACCGCGGAGCGCACGTCGCGGCCGAAGCCCATCGCGGTGCGGGCGCCGTAGAACACGGCGCCGATGGAGCACCCCACCTGCACGAGCGTGACCAGCAGCATCAGGGCGCCGGTGCGCAGGATGAAGCCGGTGTCGCCGCGGACGATGCCGAAGTCGATGATGTCGGCGTTGAGGCTCGGCAGGTACAGCGCCGCCATCGTGCCGACGAACTGCAGGACCACCACCATCGTCAACGGCGCCGGCAAGAAGGC
>JAKDLE010000100.1 GCA_030453005.1 Pseudonocardia sp.
ACGCTGCTGGTGCACAGCAGCGAGGACACCGCGGTGCCGGTCTCGGCCAGCCGGGCCCTCGCCGCCGTCGCCCCGTCGCTGGGTTGGCCGTTGCGCTACGTCGAGGTCCCGGGCGTGGAGCACACCGCCGCCTGGAACGCCGATCCGGCGGCCTACGAGCACCTCGTCAGCACGTTCCTACGCGACATCGAGTAGGCGCGTCTGCGCACGTCGGCTGCGGCCGGCACCATGGAAGCGCGGCTGAGCTTGCGAAGCTGCCATCGACAGAGCACCACCGGCACGGCGCGACGAGCGCCAGCGAGGAGACGGCGTGACCGATCCAGGCAACTCCAAGCAGACCGCCACGTTGCGGACGTCCGAGGGCGACATCCGGATCGCCCTGTTCGGCGACCAGGCCCCCAAGACGGTGGCCAACTTCGTCGGCCTCGCCACCGGCGAGGGGGAGTACTCGCAGCCCAACGCCAGCGGTGGCGACGCGGGCCCGTTCTACGACGGCTCGGTGTTCCACCGCGTGATCAGCGGCTTCATGCTGCAGGGAGGCGACCCCACCGGCACCGGCCGCGGTGGCCCCGGCTACCAGTTCGGCGACGAGTTCCACCCTGACCTGCAGTTCGACCGGCCCTACCTGCTCGCCATGGCCAACGCCGGCCCCGGCACCAACGGCTCGCAGTTCTTCATCACGGTGGGCCCCACCCCCCACCTCAACCGCAAGCACACCATCTTCGGCGAGGTGGTCGACGCCGAGTCGCGCGCGGTCGTCGACGCCATCGGCGCCGTCAGCACCGACCGGTCCGACCGGCCGCTGACCGACGTCGTCATCCAACGCGTCGAGATCTCGGGCTGACCACCGCATGACGTATCCCGCGGGGCCCCCTCCCCGCCCCGACGGCCCGCCGCCCGGGGTCCCCGCGGTGTGCGTGCGCCATTCCGACCGGGCCACCGCACTGAGCTGCACCAGGTGCGGCCGTCCGTCGTGCCCGGAGTGTCTGCGCGAGGCGTCGGTCGGCTACCAGTGCGTCGACTGCGTGCGCCGGGATGGTCGCGAAGCCCGACGCGCCACCACGGTGGCGGGAGCCCCACCCGGCGTCCGGCCGCTGGTCGTCCCGGTGCTCATCGTGGTGAACCTGTTGGTCTTCGCGTTCACGGCCGCCCAGGCGGGGAGCATCTCCTCGAACTTCGACTCCGACCTGTTCGCCTCCTGGGCGCTCTCGCCGGGCACGGTGGCGGCGGGCGAGTGGTGGCGGATCCTCACCTCGGGGTTCCTGCACATCGGGCCGCTGCACCTCGCGTTCAACATGTTCGCGCTATGGGTGATCGGTCGCGACATCGAGATTCTGCTCGGTCGCGGCCGGTTCCTCGCGGTGTACCTGCTGGGCATCCTCGGCGGGGCGGCTGCGGTGATGCTGCTCTACGGTCCCGCGGCGTTCGTGGCAGGCGCATCCGGGGCGGTGTTCGGACTGATGGGCGGGCTACTGGTGGCGCTGCTCCGGCTGCGGCGCCCTCCCGGCCAGGTGATCGGCCTGCTGGCCGTCAACCTCGCACTGGGGTTCTTCATCCCGGGAATCTCGTGGCAGGCGCACGTCGGCGGGATGATCCTCGGGGCCGCGGCCACGGCGGTGCTGGTCTACGCCCCCCCGCAGCGACGCGCACCCGTGCAGATCGGTGGGCTCGTCGCGTTGACGGTGCTGGTGCTGGCGGTGATCACCGGGGCCGCGCTCGTCTGACAGCGGTCAGGTGCGGTGGGGACGCAGGGCGAGCAGCTCCGGTACGACGTCCCCGGGGTCCTCGCCGAGGTCGAGGCGGCCGAACACGAGCAGCCGCTCCGCGCCGTCCGCGGTGACGGTGTCGACCTCCAGCAGCGAGCTGTCGCGCCCCCACCGCCGCACGCGCTGCACCCGCACGTCGTGGACGAGCGGCCAGGGGTGGTGTCGCGAACGGAACAGCCCGCCGACGGTGAGCCCGCCCGAGTCGGCCTGTAGACGCGGCCGTGCCCGCGTGCCGAACGCGGCCCAGCCGATGAGTCCGGCGGCCGCCGACCCGGCGAGCACCGTGCCCGTCGGATCGGATCCGGCGACGGCCAGCAGGACGCACCACGTGGTGGCCGCGGCTGCGGCGGCCCACAGTACGACGATCAGCGCGACGGCCGGACTCCAGGTTCGGACGGCCCCATAGTGATCACCGTTGTTCCGCAGTTCAGCGCCATCTCATGGTCATGATGAGGCCGATCACGATGAGTGAGAAGCCGATGAGGAAGTTGAACGGACCCAGCGCGGCCATCCACGGGATGAGGTCGGCGGCGAGGTAGTTCACGACCAGCCAGGCGAGCCCGACGAGCATCAGCCCGAGGAACACGGCCACGTAGATCGGGTTGCTGGGGCCCTTGACCTTCACCGGGGTGGCCGTCCGCGTCTCGTTCGCGGGCGGGGTGTAGACGGACTTCTTGCGGACCTTGCTCTTGGGCATCAGCACACCTCGTGTGACGGGTCGCCGGCGGCGGCTCTCGCCCCGGACGCTGCTCCCACGGTAGCGCGCGGCTGGTCAGGCGCGGGCGCTCAGGGCGGCGGTCTCGGCCGTCAGGGCGTCGATCGTCGGCTCCTCGACGGGGTGGCCCGCGGCGGCCATCCAGTTGGCGAGCAGGCGGTGCCCGCCTTGGGTCAGCACCGACTCCGGATGGAACTGCACGCCCTCGATCGGCAGCTCCCGGTGCCGCACCGCCATGATCACTCCGCTGTCGGTGCGGCCGGTGACCTCCAGGGCGGCGGGCAGGGAGTCCGGCCGGATCGACAGTGAGTGGTACCGGGTGGCGACGAACGGGTCGGGCAGCCCGGCCAGCACGCCGCGGCCGCCGTGCTGCACCAGCGACGTCTTGCCGTGCAGCAGCTCGGGGGCCCGCTCGACGACCCCGCCCCACGCCACGCCGACGGCCTGGTGGCCCAGACACACCCCGAGCACCGGCAGCGACCGTTGCGCGCTGCGGCGGATCGCCTCGACGCTGGCACCCGCCCGCTCCGGCACACCCGGGCCGGGGCTGACCAGCACACCGTCGACGTCGTCGAGCTCGTCGAGATCCACCTCGTCGTTGCGGCGCACGACGGTGTCGGCGCCGAGCTGGGCGAGGTACTGCACCAGGTTGTAGACGAAGCTGTCGTAGTTGTCGATCACGAGCACGCGCATGGCGTCAGTGTCCCCGACGCGGAGGTCAGTTGTCGCCGAAGAACCCACCACCGAAGTCGCCGACGGTGACGAATAGCTGCTGTCCGTCACCGAGCGTCTGGCCCGGGGCGATCGACTGCCCGATGACCTGGTCGTTCTGGCCGAAATCGGACACCGCCCGCTCCTGGAACTGCACGTCGTCGTTGCTGAAACCCGCCTCGTTGAGCCGGTCGACGGCGTCGTCGCGGCTCAGACCCACCAGGTCGGGGACGGTGACCTGGTTGCCCCGGGAGAGCTGCAGCGTCACCGTGGAGCCGGGGGGCGCGGGCTGGCCCGCGGGCGGACTGGTGCCGAGCACGGTGCCCTGCTCGCCGCCCCCGTCGACCTCGGTCTCCTCGACCCGGAACCCGGCCGCCTCCAACGTGGCGCGGGCCGAAGCGGCGTCCTGCCCCACCTGCGGCACCGGCACCGTGGTCGGCTCGACCCCGACGACGACGTTGACAGCGCTGCCTCCCGGCACGAGAACCCCCGCCGCCGGGTCCGAGGAGATGATCACACCGACCTGGCTCGGGTCCTGGGTCTCCTGAGTGCTCTGTTCGCCCAGCGTGAGCCCGTCGCCCGCCAGCTCGGTCCTGGCCTCCTCGACGGTCCGTCCCGTGAGCGCGGCGACCCGGACGGACTCAGGCCCGGAGCTGACGTAGAGCACGACCTCGGATCCAGCGTCCACCAGGACACCACCGGCCGGATCGCTGCGGATGACGAACCCCTGCTCGACGTCCTCGGACGGTTCCTCCACGACCCGGGGCCGAAGGTCGTTGGTGATCAGCAGGTTCTGTGCGGCCGTGACGTCCTGGTTGATCACCGACGGCACGGTCACCGGCTCCGGCGCGGGTGGTCCGCTGAAGATCTGGAACGCCACGAACCCGACCAGGGCCAGTGCGACCGCGACGGCCGCCACGATCCCGACGATGCGACCGGTGCTGCGCCGCGGTTCGTCGTCGTAGTACTCGGTGGGCTCGGGCGGGATGGTATGCCGTCCGTTCATCCGCCGGGTGGCGCCGGAGGGCTGGCTCGCGGCCAGCATCGCGGTGCGCTCGTCCTCGCTCATCACCGTGGGTGCCATCGGGGTCTGCCCGCTGCGCACACGCACGAGGTCGGACCGCATCTCGGCCGCCGACTGGTAGCGGTTGGCCGGGTTCTTCGACAGGGCCTTGAGCACCACCGCGTCGAGCACCTGCGGGACCTCGGGGTTGAGCTCCGACGGACGAGGGGGGTCCTCCCGCACGTGCTGGTAGGCCACGGCGACGGGCGTGTCGCCGGTGAACGGCGGCTCTCCGGTGAGCAGCTCGAACAGCACGCAGCCCGCCGCGTAGACGTCGCTGCGGGCGTCGACGGCCTCGCCGCGGGCCTGCTCGGGCGAGAGGTACTGCGCGGTGCCGATGACGGCGGCGGTCTGGGTCACGTTCTGGCCCTCGCCCAGCGCGCGGGCGATGCCGAAGTCCATCACCTTCACCGAGCCGGCATTGTTGATCATGATGTTCGCGGGTTTGACGTCCCGGTGGATGATCTGGTGCCGGTGGCTGAAGTCCAGTGCCGCGCACACGTCGGCCATCACCTCGATCACCCGCTGCTGGGTCATCGGACCGGTGGACTTGACGATCTCGCGCAGCGTCTGCCCGTTGACGAACTCCATGACAATGTAGGGCAGCGGGCCGGTCTCGCTCTGCACCTCGCCGGTGTCGTAGACGGCGACGATGGCCGGGTGGTTGAGCGCCGCGGCGTTCTGCGCCTCGCGCCGGAAGCGCATCTGGAACTGCGGATCGCGGGCGAGGTCGGCGCGCAGCACCTTGACGGCGACGTCGCGACCCAGCCGCGTGTCGAGCCCGCGGTGGACCTCGGACATGCCGCCGTAACCGAGCGTTCCGCCCAGTTCGTAGCGCTCGGACAACAGTCGGGGGGTGGTCATCACGGCCTCTGGGAGGTTCGGGTGGACGGGGTCATCATGCCGGGCGCGGTGTGCGTCGGGGGTGCACCGCCGCGCACCCGATCGCCGGCAGGCCGATTGCGCGGGTTCACCGGACTGCCCCGATGTCACTCGCCGCGATGGCTGCGGCCCTCGCACCCTGCGGTATCCCGGGGTCCCCCTCCCCGAGGGACCGGAACAGGAAGATGCCGAACACCACGGCGGCCACGGTGAGCAGCACGAACAACACCAGCAGCAGCCCGCGGCTCGGTCCCGCCGCCGGTCGGAGCCGCAACGGCTCGGTCATCGGCGCCGCGACGGGCCGCCCGCGTCGGTCGGGCCGGTGGGCGTGGACGTCGCGCCTCTGCCGCCGGTCGGCGGGCTCGTCGTCGACGTCGGTGCGCAGGTGCCGGACCGGCACCGGATCCGCAGGCGCGTAGCGGCCCGGCGCGACGGTGGCGGACCCGCTCCCCGGCGTCCGGCCCGACGGCACCGGCATCGCCTGCCCACGACGCACCGCGGCGACGGCCTCGGCGAACTCGCCGCCCGTGGCGTAGCGCTGCGTGGGGTCCTTGACCAGCACCGACTCGATGAGCTCGCGCGCCGAGCGCGGCACGGTGTCGGGTAGCGGTGGCGGCGCGTCACGGACCTGCATCATCGCCACCGCCACGGCGCTCTCGGCCCGGAAGGGGCGGTGCCCGGCGAGGCACTCGTAGCCCACGATGCCCAGCGAGTAGACGTCGCCCGCAGGTCCGGCCTCGGAGCCGCTGGCCTGCTCGGGCGCGATGTAGTGCGCGGTACCCATCACCATGCCGGACCGGGTGACCGGCACGGCGTCGGCGGCCTTCGCGATCCCGAAGTCGGTGATCTTGATCAGCCCGTCCGTGCGGACCAGGATGTTGCCCGGCTTGACGTCGCGGTGCACGAAGCCGCGCTCGTGCGCGGCCTGCAGCGCGCGCGCCGCCTCCTCGATGATGCGCAGCGTCTCCGCCGTGTCGACGGGCCCGCGGGCGATCACCGCCGACAGCGGCTCGCCGCGCACCAGCTCCATCACCAGGTACGCCGTGCGCCGACCGTCCCCCCCAGGATCGTCGCTGTCGGCGTCGTCCTCGCCGTAGTCGTGCACCGCGGCGATGCCGGCGTGGTCCAACGAGGCGACGGTGCGCGCCTCGATCCGGAAGCGGTGCAGGAACTCCGGGTCGTCCGACAGCTCCGGCCGCAGGATCTTGACCGCGACGCTGCGCCCGAGCCGTGTGTCGGAGGCCTCCCACACCTCGCCCATCCCGCCGACCGCGATGCGCCGGTCGAGGAGGTAGCGGTCGGCGATGAGAAGACCGGCCGCCAGCGCCCTCACGGCGTGACCCCGGTACGGCCCGCCCTCACTGCGCCCGTCGTCACTGCGCCCGTCGTCACTGGGTACCCCGCAAGGCCGCACCGATGACTGCGCGCCCGATCGGGGCCGCGATCTCACCGCCGGTGGCGGCCAGGTTGTCGCGGTCGCCGCCGGACTCCACCAGCACGGCAACGGCGACCTGCGGGTTCGCCGCGGGCGCGAACGCGACGTACCAGACGTGCGGTGCGGTCTGCTTGGGCATGGTGCCGTGTTCCGCGGTGCCGGTCTTGGCCGCGATCTGCACGCCGCGGATCTTTCCCGAACCGCTGTAGCTGTTCTCGTTGTTGACCATGAGCTCGGTCAGCGTGTTCGCCACCTCCGGGCTCACGGCCCGGCCGAGCTGGTCGGGCGCCGTGGTGTCGATCGTCTCCAGGTCCTGGCCCTGGATCTCCTCGATCAGGTGTGGGGCCATCAGCTGTCCGTCGTTGGCGATCGTGGCCACGATCACCGCGTTCTGCATCGGGGTGAGGGCCACGTCGCGCTGTCCGATGGCCGACTGCTGCAGGGCCGCGGTGCTCTCGATGTCGCCGATCGTCGACGGTGCCACGGGCATCGGGATCGTGAGCTCCTCGGTGCCGATCCCGAACGCCTCGGCCTGGTCGCGGACGGCCTCCTCGCCGAGGTCGGCCCCGATCTCGGCGAACGCCGTGTTGCAGGAGCGCTGCAGCGCGTCGCGCAGCGACGCCGTCTGGCCGGTTCCGCACTGGTTGCCGTTGAAGTTCTGGAGCGTGGTGGTGGTGTCGGCCAGCGTGATGCTCGATGCCGCGGTCACCTGCGTCTCGGGTGTGTAGCGGCCGCTCTCCAGCGCCGCCGCGGCGATCACGAGCTTGAACGTGGAGCCGGGTGGGTAGCGCTCCTCGATGGTGCGGTTGACCAGCACCGGCGGCTCGGCGCTCGTGTACTCGGCCCACGCTTCCTGTTGCACCCGCGCGCTCGGGCTGGCCAGCGGGTTCGGGTCGTAGGACGGGGTGGAGGCCAGGGCGAGGATCGCGCCGGTGTCGGGGCGCAGCGCGACGACCGCACCGGTGTAGCCGTTGCTCGCGAGCTCGTCGTAGGCGGTCTGCTGCACCACCGGGTCGATGGTGGTGACCACGTTGCCGCCGCTCGAGTCGCGACCGGTGATCAGGTCGGAGAGCCTGCGGGTGAAGAGCCGGGGGTCGCTGCCGTTGAGGACGTCGTTGGCCGCGCGCTCGATGCCGCTGGTGCCGTAGATCGACGAGTAGTACCCGGTGATCGACGCGAACGTCGGGCCGGTCGGGTACTCCCGCACGTAGGGGTACCGCCCGTCGCTCGGCACGCTGCGCGCGAGCACCTGGCCGTCCGCGCTGATCTGTCCGCGCTCGCGGGAGTACTCGGCGAGGAGCACGCGTTGGTTGCGTGGGTCGTCGGCGTAGTCGTCCGCCTTGATCACCTGGACGTAGGTGAGGTTGGCCACGAGCAGCACGGTCATCGCCATCACGGCGGTCGCGACGCGACGGATGGGGGCGTTCATGACGGCCGCTCCACCA
>JAKDLE010000968.1 GCA_030453005.1 Pseudonocardia sp.
TCGCCGTCGGCGACGAGCCGGGCGCGCTCGCGCAGCTCGCGGCGGCGCCCGTCGAGCACCCGGTGCTCGGCCCGCATCGCGGGGCTGGTCTCGCTGCTGCACGCGGTGCGGGCGTCGGTGGCCACACCGTCGCGCAGCGCGGCGGCGACACCGGCCAGCAGCGTGTCGCGCAGCACCGTGTCCGGCCACCACCGGGCGAGGCGCAGGAAACCGCCGGGTTCACGGTCGACGCGACCGCCGCGCACGAGCGCGTCGAGCACGGCGGCGCGCAGCCCCGGGACGAGCCGGGTCACGCCCCGCTTCGCCCGGAACCAGCCGGTCGGCAGCCGGGTCGCCCGGTCGGCGACGACGTCGGCCCCCGGCCCGGCGGCGCGAAGCCGTTCGACGAAGTCCTCGGTCCGGTGGTTGATGGTGATCTGCGCGCCCAGGTCGCGGCACCGGGCCAGGCGCTCGTCGGACCCGGCCGTGGTGGCGACTGTGCAGCCGAGTGCGGACGCCACCTGGATGGCATGCGTGCCGATGCCGCCGGAGCCGCCGTGCACCAGGAACGTCTGGCCATCGTGCAGGCCGGCGCGCATCACCACGTTGGACCAGACCGTGCAGGCGACCTCGGGGATGCCGGCCGCTTCGATGAGGTCGACGCCGGCGGGGACGGGCATGAGCTGCGCCGCCGGCACCACGACCCGCTGCGCATAGCCGCCCCCGGCGAGCAGCGCGCAGACCTCCTGACCGACTTGCCACTCCGTGACGCCATCGCCGAGCTCGACGATCACGCCGGAACACTCCAGGCCGGGGACCTCCGAGGCGCCCGGAGGCGGCGGGTAGTGGCCCTGGCGTTGCAGCGTGTCGGCCCGGTTGACCGCGGAGGCCGCCACGTCGACGACGACCTCGCCGGGGCCCGGCACCGGATCGGGCACCTGCGACCACCGCATGACCTCGGGGCCGCCGAACGTGGGGAGCGTGATCGCATACATACCCCGACCGTAGCCCGCGACGCAGCGGCGGAGTGGAGCCGATCGTCTTGCCCGGAGACGCGGTTCGCGGCGGGCGGCTCTGTAACATTCGATGAGTGTTGTGTGGGGGCGCGCCGCGTGATTCGTGCGGCGGACCGGCGGCGCGCGAACGGACGGATGTGATCGGATGGCTACGCAGGCACCGCCGGGCGATGACGCGGTCTGGCTCGACCCGGCCGAGATGCGCGCGTGGCGCACGTTCATCGATGCGAGCAACCGGCTCGACGCAGTCCTGAACAAATCGCTATCGGACAACCACGACCTGGCGCTCGCGGACTATCGGATCCTCGTGTTGCTGTCGGAGGCGGACGATTTCACACTGCGGATGAGTGAACTCGCGGACGGGGTGGTGGCGTCGCGCAGCAAACTCACACACCAGGTGCGCCGGCTCGAGGCTACAGGGATGGTGACGCGCGTGGAGTGCGATTCCGACCGTCGCGGCGTCAACGCTGTTCTTACCGAGGCCGGCCTGGGCCGGCTGAAGGCTGCGGCGCCCGGCCACGCGGCGGACGTGCGCCGCTACATGATCGATGCGCTCACGGGCCGCCAACTCCGCATGCTCACGGACGTGTTCGGGACGGTGGACGCGCGGTGCCGTGAGGTGACGACTTGATCGCCGCACCCGGGACCACCGCACGTGACGGTGGGGTACAAGCAGGGGCGGTGGAAC
>JAKDLE010000969.1 GCA_030453005.1 Pseudonocardia sp.
GTCAGTGGGACACCGGCGTCGGCGGCGTCGTCGAACATGTCGTCGACGACCACCACCGTCCGCCCGGCACGGGCCAGCAGCGACGCGGCCGCGGTGGCGCGGTAGCCGCTGCCGCAGTGCACCCACACCGAACCGGCGGGCACCTCGACGAGCCGGTCACCCAGCTCCGGCAGCGGGACGTGCACCGCTCCGCGCACGTGCGAGGCGTCCCACTCGGTGCCCAGCCGGACATCGAGGACCTCCTCAGCGCGCGGCAGGTCCGCCGCGCGCCCCCCCGTCCAGCACCACGGCCAGGTCGGCGAAACCCGCGCGGGGCAGGCTCTCGACCCGACCGTGGTCCCCGGCGAGCTCCCCGGGCTCGCCGGTGGCCGCGCCCACGAGGTGATCGACGCCGATGCGGACAAGTTCCCGTTGAGCCTGCGCGACCTGCGCGCGGTCCTCGCCGAGCAGGGTGATCGGGGCGTCGTGGGGGACCATCCAGCCCAGCCAGGTCGCCATCGGTCCGTCCAGGCCGAGGCTCACCGTCCCGGCGAGGTGCGAGTCGAGGTAGGCCTTGCGGTGGCGCAGATCGACGACCCACTCCCCGTCGCGGAGCCTGCGCGCCAGCTCGGCCGGGTCGGCCGTGGTCGGCGGGCGCAGGTCCACCGGCACCGGGCCTGCGGTGTTGAGCGCGCTCATGTGCGCGTAGTAGGCGGGGTAGGCGCCCAACCCGGACAGGGTCTCGCGGACGAACTCGTCGCGGGCCAGCCGCAGAACCGGGTTGACCTCCTTCTCGTGCCCGAGGGTGGAGTCGTCCCCCGACGCGGGGCTGGCGGCGCAGAAGCTGCCGAACCCGTGGGTCGGCCACACCTGCGCCCCGTCGGGCAGCGCGTCGGCCAGGGACCGCGCCGAGGCGTGCTGGGCGCGGGCCAGCGTGTCCGCGTGCTCGTCGCCGAGCAGGTCGGTGCGCCCGGTGGTGCCGTAGAGCAGCGATCCGCCGGTGAACACCCCCTGCGGCCCGTCCGGGCCCTCCAGCACGTAGGACAGGTGGTGAAACGTGTGCCCCGGGGTGGCCAGCACCCGCAGCCGCATCCGCGGCGAGGCCTCAAGCACCTCACCGTCGACCAGCCCGGTCCGGTCGAACCCCACGTCGTCCTCGGCCGAGAGCGCATAGACGGCTCCGGTCAGGCGCGCGAGCTCCAGACCACCGGAGACGTAGTCGTTGTGCACGTGGGTCTCCAGGACATGCGAGATCCGCACCTCGAGCCGGCCGGCCAGGGCCAGGATCCGGTCCACGTCGCGCTGTGGGTCGATCACCACCGCCACCTCGCCGTCGGTGGCCAGGTAGCTGCGGTCACCCAGCGAGGACGTCTCGATCACTTCGACGTCGATCACGACAGATCCTTTCCATTCCTCGGTGCGGCCTCGCACATCTGCACGGCGCGACACCTCCTCAACAGGGGCTGCCGCGGGAGTACCCGGAAAACAGGTCTTCCGTCCGTCACGGCCTCGGCATCACCCCGCAAACCCGGCTGCTACTCGCCGGAGCGCGGCGCCGAGAATGACCCGGCCCGTCACCTCAGCCTGCTATCTGTTCGCCGAGGTAGAACGCGGTGGTGCGGTTCGCGGCCGCGGTGGCGTCGGCCTCCGGTGTCCCGGCGCGCACCGACGCCTGCGCCCAGCGTTCGCTCGCGGCGCGGATG
>JAKDLE010000970.1 GCA_030453005.1 Pseudonocardia sp.
CGCGTGCTTGGGGTGGTAGGTGACGCTGATCCGGGGGGGCGCGGCGAGCCAGGCCTTGGTGGCGCGGGAGGTGTGCGAGGACCCGTTGTCCATCACGATGTGGATGTTCAGGTGCGGGGCGATGGATTGGTCGAGGCGGTGCAGGAAGCCGGTGAAGGTGACCGAGTCGTTGCGGCCGATCGGCTCGACGATCACCTGACCGGTGGCGACCTGCAGCGCAGCGATGATGGAGACGGTGCCGTTGCGGATGTATTCGAACTCGCGGCGCGCCACCCGTCCCGGGGCTGCGCGGCGCTCGGGGTACTTGCGGTACTTGGCCTGGATCCCGGTCTTCTCGTCGATGCAGATCACCACGGTGTCCGCCGGCGGGCGCAGGTACACATCGCAGACCGCGGCGGCCTGCGCCCAGAACTGGGCGTCGTCGGCGCGATTGAGCCAACCCCGTACCCGGTGCGGGCGCAGTTCCAGCTCGGCGAGCACACGCCCGATCTGGGAGGCGGAGATCCCGGTATCGGCCAGCTGCGCAGCGAGCAGGGCGTGGGTCCACACCGAGACCTCCGGCGGGGGCACCGAGGTCGCGGCGGCCACGATCTTCAGCCGGACCTCCGGCCCGTAAACCGGCGGACGTCCGCTGCGCGGCCGATCCAGCAGGGCGGGCATGCCGCCGCGCACGAACCTGTGCCGCCAGGTGCGCACGGTGTTCACCGCGCAGCCCAGGTGCTGGGCGATCTCCGCGTTGGGGGTGCCTGCGAAGGCCAACAGCACGATCCTGGCCCGGCGCACCAGCGCCTGCGGCGAGGACGCCCGGCGCACGATCGCCTCGAGCCTGGCCTTGCGGCGTGCCCCCAACACCACGTTGTCCCGGCTGCTCGCCCGCGCCATGATCCCTCCAGATGACCACGAAATGATCACCCGAGGGTGCTCCGGGCAGGATCGGACTTGGCGCAGGCGCGCCGAATGGGGCGACACTGGCACCATGCCCGCGCCCGCCAAACGCCTCAAGGAGCTGATCGAAGGCACCGTCGATCACCACGCCGCCCAGCACTGGCCGGTGCTGCAGGAGGTGACCATCACCTGGCGCGGTTCTTACGGCTACCTGACCGGCTACCTCTCCGAGGACGACGACGACCAGCTCAAGCTCTGCCGCATCCAGTACCTCGGCGACGATCACGAGTGGGCGTTCGCGATCTGGCAGGCCAGCACCGAAAGCTACGCCGATGCCGTCCTCCTCGACGGCAGCGCGACCGGTCACCCCAACCAGGCCCTCGACACCGCCTGCACCCTCTACCTCGCCGAGCCGTCGCGGTAGCCCGAACCCCTCAAGGACTTGTGCGGAGCTGCACTAGTGCAGCGCCGCAGAAGTCCTTGACGGGTTCCTGGGGACGGTGTTGATCGCTTTCATGCGGCTTGTGGAAGGTCTCTGGCGGTAGCCGGTTCGGGGGCGGTCGCGGTGTGGTTCTCGTTGCGGTGGCGGGCCTGGTAGCGCTCGTGGTCGGCGCGTGCGTCGTAGGCCCACTTCCAGGGCTTCGCAGTGCGGTTGTAGCGGATCGCGAAGCCGGTGATCTTCTCGGCGAGGTCGGCGCGGGAGGTGAACTCGCCGCGGCGTAGCAGCCCTCGGGTCAGCACCGAGAACCACAGTTCGGCCATGTCCAGCCAGGACGCGTGCTTGGGGGTGTAGGTGA
>JAKDLE010000101.1 GCA_030453005.1 Pseudonocardia sp.
CGGCGCGACGCCGTACACCTCGCGCACCGTGTCGTTGAACTGCCGCACGCTCGCGAACCCCGCGGCGAACGCGACGTCGGCCATGCCCAGCGGCGTGGTCTCCACGAGCAGCCGTGCCGTGTGCACCCGGTGTGCGCGGGCCAGCGCCAGCGGGCCCGCGCCGAGCTCCGCGGTGAGCACGCGCGTGACGTGGCGCTCGGAGTACCCCAGCCGGGTGGCGAGCCCGACGACGCCGTCGCGCTCCACGACGCCGTCGGCGATGAGCCGCACGGCGCGGGCGGCCAGGTCGGCGCGGGTGTTCCAGTCGGGCGAACCGGGCACGGCGTCGGGTCGGCACCGGCGGCAGGCCCGGTAGCCGCGCTGCTGGGCGGCGGCGGCGCTGGGCAGGAACTCGACGTTGGTGCGTTTGGGTTTCACGGCCGGGCAGGAGGGGCGGCAGTAGATGCGCGTGGTGCGCACGGCGGCGATGAAGTGCCCGTCGAAGCGAGCGTCGCGGGAGGCCAGCGCGTTGTAGCAGCGGTCGTGGTCGAGTGGCACGGGTCCGACGATGCCACTTCCGCGCGGCGCGCACTGGCGGGAATCGGACGCGGCCGCCGAGCGGAGATGAGCGCGCTCTCATCGTCCGCCCACCCGAGGGTGCGCAGAATCGTGTCCACGAAGACCTCCCTGACCGTGGCGACCGGCCTCGTGCTCGTCGCCGGTGTGGTGGTCGGCGTAACCACGGCCCAGGCGTCCTCCGAGCCGCTGCCCGTGATCCAGCCCATCCGCGTCGAGGCACCCGCGCCGGCTCCGGCGGAGCCCGCGCTCCCCTCGGATTCGCCGACCGGACGGCAGGCAGGGCGTCATCGTCGCCGCCTACCTCGCCGAACGCGAGCCCGCCCACGACACCGCGCGCGTGATGCTCGCCATCGGCGCGCTCACCTCGCTCGGCGCGGCGGGCGGCGCGTGGCTGGTCGCGGGCCGGATCCTGCGCCCGCTGCGCGACGTCGCCGACACAGCGCGGTCCATCACCGAGACCGACCTCTCCCGGCGCATCCCCCCGACGAACGGGGCGACGAGCTGGGCGACCTCGTGCGCACCGTCAACGCCATGCCCGACCGTGTGGAGGCGTCGCCGGGCTGGAGGGCGGCGCGGACGACTACATGCCCAAGCCGTTCCGTTTCGAGGAGCTCCTCGCGCGGGTGCGGCTGCGGCTGGCCACCGACCGGTCCGCGGAGCTGACGGTGTTGACGCACGGCGGGCTTCAGCTCGACCTGCGCACCCGGCGCGCCCAGGTGGAGGGCCGCACGATCGACCTGTCGGCGCGGGAGTTCGCGCTGGCCGAGACGTTCCTGCGGCACCCAGGGCAGGTGCTCTCCCGCGAGCAGCTGCTCAGCCACGTGTGGGGCTCCAACGTCGTCGACGTCTACGTCCGCTACCTGCGGCGCAAGCTCGGCGCGGAGCGGATCGTCACGGTGCGGGGGATGGGCTACCGGCTCGACGAACTGCCCTGAGCGGCCCCGGTCTCAGACATGGTCGCGGGGGATCGAACGCCGCCAGCTCTGCGCGTAGACCCGCTCGGCGCCCTCGTACGCGTCGAGCTGGGCGTAGAGGTGGAAGTCGGTGGAGGTGGAGGTCAGCACCGTGCGGGTGACCGTCTCGGCCGTCCAGTCGCCGCGAGCGAAGCCCATGATCCAGGTGGTCTCGCCGCGCACCGAGTCGAAGTCGTCGCCGACCCAGCTGTAGCGCTCGTCGGTGCGGCGGGCGACGTCGAGGTCGATGTCGTCGAAGTGCACCACGCCGAGGTCCTTGACGACCTCCAGCGCCGACTCGTAGCCGACGAGGTCGCGGGTCACCGACCAGCGCTCCCGGCCGGGTTCCACCTGGTGGGTGGCCAGCGGAGGGGCCCCCTCCGGCTCGCCCAGCGGCGGCACGGGCAGTTCGGCGGACCCGGGGTCCGGTCGTATCGGGAGCACGAGCCCGCTCGTCGCAGGGAACACCGTCAGCCGCACCGGCTCGGGCGGTGGCCAGGCCAGCGGCCAGTAGGACGTCGACAGCGCCAGCCGCAGCCGGTGGCCCGGCGGCACCGCCTGGGCCATGGCGTTGAGCGTCACGTCCGCCCGGTAGCGCTCGCCGGGCACCAGCATCTGCGGCCGCTCGTGCCCATCGCGGTGGGTGAGGTTGAGCAGGCCGTAGCTGATGCGGGTGGCGCGGCCGTCGGGTGCGACGTCGGAGAGCCGTGCCGCCACCATCGCGACCGGCCGGTCGACGGCGAACTCGAGCTCCGCCACCGGCGAGCCGAGGATCTCCAGCCGCTCCGTGAGCACGTCGCCGTCGAAGACCAGTGAGCCGCCGTCCTCCTCGCGCTGGTCATACGGCAGGTCGGGCGGCGCGTTGTAGGAGCACCACTTGCCTGCGAACTGGCCGACCGACAGCGGGGACTGCACGGTGAGCTCGGCGGGGACGTCCTCTCCGACCGGGCTGCCGGGGCGTCCGATGCGGTTGTCACCGAGCGGATGGCGCACGGCGTGCACCTGCGGTGAGGGCCAGCTCGGCTCGCCGACCCAGCGGCCCGGCCGCTCCTCGTAGGCCGTGGACGGCGGCACGGTCTCCTGCATCCAGATCCGCAGCGCAGGCTCGTCCATCACCCCGGTCTCGCCGTCGCGCAGCCAGTGGTCCCACCACCGGACCAGCTCCTGCAGGAACCCGACGGCCGGACCGGGCTTGCCCAGGTGCGGGTACTTGTGCGACCACGGGCCGACCAGCCCCCTGCACGGGACGTCGAGCGCGGCGAGCAGCCGGAACACCGAGTTGGAGTAGCCGTCGGCCCAGCCGCTGACGGCGAGCACGGGGCACGCGACGGCGGCGTAGTCCTCACCGACCGAGCCGTGGCGCCAGTAGTCGTCGCGGCGCTGGTGGCGCAGCCACTCGTCGAGCCACAGGCCGCTGCCCCGCAGCCGCTCCAGCCACATCTCCCTCCATTTCTCGCCGACGGTCTCGGGGTCGGGCGGGCAGGAGTTGTAGGCGAACATCGTCGACGCCCACGACAGGTTGTCGGTGAGCAGGCAGCCGCCCATGTAGTGGACGTCGTCGGCGTAGCGGTCGTCCGTGGACGACGCCGTGACGATCGCGCCGAGCCCCGGCGGGCGGCGGGCGGCCACCTGCAGCGCGTTGAACCCGCCCCACGAGATCCCCATCATCCCGGTCCGCCCGCTGCACCATGGCTGCGCCGCGAGGAAGGCGAGCACCTCCTCGGCGTCGCACAGCTCCTGCTCCAGGTACTCGTCGGTGAGCACGCCCTCGGAGTCGCCGCTGCCACGCAGGTCCACCCGTACCCCGGCGAAGCCGTGGCCCGCGAAGTAGGGGTGGTGGATCGAGTCGCGCACGGCCGTGAGATCGCGCTGGCGGTACGGGATGAACTCGAGGACCGCGGGCACGGGCTCCGCGGTCACCGGGCGCCAGATGCGGGCCGCCAGGCAGGTGCCGTCCGACAGCGGGATCTCGACGCGGTCGTCCTCGGTGACGTCGTGCGGGAAGCGGTCGACGACGTTCACGCAGCCCCTTCCCCATCCTCGACGGCGGCGAACTCGAACGGCAGCCCGGCGACGCACCGCTCGTAGCGGCGCTCCAGCTCCTGCTCGTCGTCGGCGCCGACGTAGATGTTCGCGATCTTGTAGCTGTAGCTGTCCTGGTCGTGCAGCTCGGAGAGCCGGTCGCCGGTGGTCACGATCACGTCGACCGTGCAGCCCGGCACGTCGCGCTCCACCTGCTCGATCTCCTCGGCGGTGGGCACGCGGGTGACGACGCCGTCCTCGGAGCGCCGCAGGAACCACTTGGCCGCGACGGCGTGGTCGCCCTCGCGGTGCGGCAGCCGCGGCTCGCGGCCCAGCGCCAGGTGCAGCATGCACTCGTGGTTCGACACGCCGTCGACCCGCTCGAACAGCTCGGCGTGCGACTGGGAGTGCCGCGGGTTCACCTCGAGCAGGTTGATCGCGTCACGCTCGGCGTCCCAGAAGTACTCGATGTTGAACGTCGCGTCGTCCAGGCCGATCCGCGCGATGACCCGCCGGGAGATGTCCACCATCCGGTCCGACACCCGAGCCGGGATCCGGGACGGGTACTGGTAGCGCAGGAAGCTGGGGCTGTCCGGGCAGGTGACGGAGTCGACCACGCCGTAGACGCGGACGTCGCCGCGGTAGCTGTACCCCTCGACCGTGACCTGTGCGCCCACGGACTCCTCCTCGGCGAGGCAGGCGGCGCCCCCCACACCGGCCATCTCCGGCGGCAGGTCGAGCTGGTCGAGCACGAAACCGAACGGCTCCCCGACGCGCCCGATGCCCTCGCGGACGGCCGCCGCGGCCTCCCGGAGCTGCTCGACGTCGTTGACGTGGAACGCGAGCTCGGAGGAGAACGCCTTGACGGGCTTGAGCCACACCGGATAGCGCACGCCCTCGGGCAGGTCGACCTCGGGGGCGTCCAGGTCGACCAGGCCGAACCGCGGGTACTCGTCGATGACCTCGCGCTGCTCCAACCTGCTCCAGTACTTGTGCTCGCACTTCACCACCGACTCCAGGCTCGGCCACCGCAGCCCCAGGCGCCTGCACAGGATCGGCACCATCGAGCTGACCGGGAAGTCCCAGAAGCCGATGAGCGCGTGCACGGGCCCGTCGAAGGACTCCACCTGTCGCTGCGCCTCGTCGAGGAGTCCGGGCACCGGGATCTCCTCGCGGTACTGCAGCTCCTCGATGCTCAGCAACGGGATGAAGTTGTACTGCCCGGCGTCGGGCAGCTTCTCCAGGATCGCGAGGTTGTGGTCATCGAGGCCCAGTACGAACACGTTCTCCGGCACGGTACGGAGTGGCCCGATGCGGGCTCGGGTAAACAGACGGGCGCCGACGACTACCCTGGGCTCTCGTGTCTCTCACCCTCGGCATCGTCGGCCTGCCCAACGTCGGCAAGTCGACGCTGTTCAACGCGCTGACCAACAACGACGTGCTCGCCGCGAACTACCCGTTCGCCACGATCGAGCCCAACGTCGGGGTGGTGCCGCTGCCCGACCCGCGCCTCGCCGAGCTGGCGAGGATCCACGGCTCCGCGAAGCTGGTGCCCGCCGTGGTGTCGTTCGTCGACATCGCAGGCATCGTCAAGGGCGCGTCCGAGGGGGCCGGGCTGGGCAACAAGTTCCTGGCCAACATCCGCGAGTCCGACGCGATCTGCCAGGTCGTGCGCGTGTTCGACGACCCCGACGTCGTGCACGTCGACGACCGGATCGACCCGGCCGCCGACATCGAGACCATCTCCACCGAGCTGATCCTGGCCGACCTGCAGACGCTGGAGAAGGCCGTCCCGCGCCTGACGAAGGAGGCGCGGATGCAGAAGGACCGCCGCCCGGTCCTGGAGGCGTCCGAGGCGGCCGTCGAGATCCTCGACGGCGGCACCACGCTGTTCTCCGCGGGCGTCGACGCCGGCCCGCTGCGCGAGCTGACGCTGCTCACCACGAAGCCGTTCCTCTACGTCTTCAACGCCGACGAGGGCGTGCTCACCGACGAGGCCCGTCGCAAGGAGCTCACGGAGCTGGTGGCCCCGGCGGACGCGGTGTTCCTCGACGCGAAGGTGGAGTCCGAGCTGCTGGAGCTCGACGAGGACTCCGCGCGTGAGCTGCTGGAGTCGATCGGGCAGGCCGAGCCCGGGCTGTACTCGCTGGCCCGCGCCGGGTTCCACACCCTGGGCCTGCAGACCTACCTCACCGCCGGGCCCAAGGAGGCCCGTGCGTGGACGATCCCGCAGGGTGCCACGGCCCCCCAGGCCGCCGGGGTGATCCACACCGACTTCGAGCGCGGGTTCATCAAGGCCGAGATCGTGTCCTACGGCGACCTCATCGCCGCCGGGTCGATGGCGGCGGCCAAGGCGGCGGGCAAGGTGCGCATGGAGGGCAAGGACTACGCGATGGTCGACGGCGACGTGGTGGAGTTTCGGTTTAACGTCTAGCGTTATTGACGCAGTGCGTTATATGCTGGCCTGGTGATCCGATCGTTCGGCAGCAAGGAGACCGAACGGCTGTGGCGTCGTGAACGCGTGCGCTCGATTGATCCGAGAATCCATCGGGTCGCGTTGCGCAAGCTTCGACAGGTGGGATCTGCAGTGTCTCTCGATGACCTCCGCGTCCCACCCGGCAACCGGCTCGAACCGCTCAAAGGCGACCGTGTCGGTCAGCGCAGCATCAGGATCAACGACCAGTGGCGGATCTGCTTCGTGTGGACCAACGCCGGGCCAGAGGAGGTGGAGATCGTTGACTACCACTGACAAGATCGCGCCGATCCACCCTGGGGAGGTCCTCATGGAGGACTTCATCGAGGGCTTCGGCATCACGCAGAACAAGCTCGCAGTGTCGATCGGAGTGCCGCCCAGGCGGATCAACGAGATCGTGCATGGCAAGCGAGGGATCACGGCGGACACTGCGCTGCGCCTTGCAAAGTACTTCGGCACCTCGGCTGAGTTCTGGATCAACCTGCAGAGCCACTACGAGCTCGACAGGGCAGAGGACGCCGCGGGGGAGCAGATCGCGTCGATCACCCCGTTGTCGGTCGCATGAGGCTGCGCGAGCCGCCTCCCGTCATTCGAGGACAGGGCACTCCATGGCGTTGCCTGATGCGGTGCCGCACTTGCGCCACGGACCGGTCGTGCTCAGGGCCTTCGAGGAGCGAGATGCGGATCTCGTCGTCTCGGCTGCCTCTGACGACTTGATCCCGTGGATCACCACGGTGCCCACCAGCGGGTCTCGACGCGACGCGGTGGAGTACATCGCGAGGCAGCACTCGCGCCTTCAGTCAGGGGCCGGCTATCCCTTCGCCATCGCGAACTCTGAGACCGATGAGGCCGTCGGCCAGATCGGACTCTGGCTGCGCGATATCGACGAGGCTCGCGCGACCATGGGCTACTGGATCGGCCTCGGGTATCGACGGCGCGGCTACCTCACGGCTGCACTGGGGGCATTGACGGACTGGGCGCTGCAGTTGGACGAGGTCGAGCGACTCCAGTTGTTCGTCGAGCCATGTAACGAGGGCTCTTGGCGAGCTGCCGAGCGATGCGGCTATCAGCGCGAAGGGCTCCTGCGATCGTGGCAGCAGGTGGGATCGCTGCGGAAGGACATGTACGTGTACAGCGTCGTCTCAGGGGCGTCGTCTCAGGGGCGTCGGCCCGCGGGCTCCCGGTCGGGGCGACGGTCGACCTCGACTCGGCCCGGACCTGGATCGGGGGTCCGGGTATCCGGGACAGACCTGCATCGTGCCTGATGCACGTACGATGCGGGCATGCGTACCACCGTGGATCTCCCCCCGGCCGTGCATCGGCGCGCCCAGGAGATCGCCGTACGCCGTGGACTCTCGCTGTCGGCCGTGGTCGCCGAGTTGACCATCCGCGGCCTGGGTCAACTCGACGAACCGGTGGTGATCGGCACCGACGCCCGCTCCGGATTCCCGGTCGTCACGATAGGTCGTCGGGTCACCTCGGAGCAGGTCGCGGTCGCACTGGACGAGGAGTGACGACCTACCTCCTGGACGCGAACGTGTTGATCGCCCTCACGGTCGCCGATCACGAGCACCATGAGCGAGCGTCCGCCTGGGCGTCCGGGGTAGCGGAGTTCGCGGTGTGCCCGGTGGTGGAGGGGGCGCTCGTCCGCTTCCTGGTCCGCGGCGGGGAGAGCGCCGCGGTGGCGCAGCCGGTGCTCCGTGCGGTCCACGCCCTGCCCGGCTGCGAGTTCTGGCCGGACTCGCTGCCCTACGCCGGCGCGGATCTCGGTCGCGTCCGCGGGCACCGGCAGGTCACCGACGCATACCTCGTGAGCCTGGCGGCGGAGCGGTCCGACGCGGTGGTGGCAACGTTGGACGAGGGGCTGGTGCAGTCGCAGCCGGAGCGGACGCTGCTGGTTCCGGCCGTCCGCTGACGTTGTTCGATCGCGTGTTCCGCTTCAATCTGTGGTCGGGCAGTGCGGAACCATCCCCGTACGCCCGCCGTTGGCCGATCGTGGGCCGAC
>JAKDLE010000971.1 GCA_030453005.1 Pseudonocardia sp.
CGGGCTCGTCGACGGGACTGCCGGCGTGCTCGTCGGCAGGGGCCTGCTCGAGGACGACGTGGGCGTTGGTGCCGCTGATGCCGAACGCGGAGACGGCGGCCCGGCGCGGGCGGCCGGTCTCGGGCCACGGGACGGCCGCGGTGGCGAGCGCGACGCCGGACCCGGCCCAGTCGACCCGGTCGGTGGGGGCGTCGACGTTGCGGGTCGCGGGCAGGAGCCCGTGCTGCAGGGCCAGGACGGTCTTGATCACGCCGGCGACCCCGGCCGCAGCTGCGGTGTGCCCGACGTTGGACTTCAGCGAGCCGAGCCACAGGCGTGCGCCACCGGGTCGGCGGCCCGCGCCGTAGGTGGCCGCGACGGCGCGTGCCTCGACGGGGTCGCCGAGCCGGGTGCCGGTCCCGTGCGCCTCCACGGCGTCGACGTCGCCTGCGGCGAGGCCGGCGTCGGCCAGTGCGCGGGCGATGACCCGCTGCTGGGCGGGGCCGCTGGGGGCGGTGAGGCCGTTGCTGGCGCCGTCCTGGTTGATGGCCGAGCCGCGGATGGTGGCGAGCACCGGGTGCCCGGCGCGGCGGGCGTCGGAGAGCCGTTCGAGCACCAGCATCCCGACGCCCTCGGCCCACGCCGTCCCGTCGGCGGCGGCCGCGAACGGCTTGCACCGCCCGTCGGGGGCGAGGCCGCGCTGGCGGGAGAACTCCACGAACATGCCGGGGGTGGACATCACGGCGGCGCCGCCTGCGAGCGCGGTGTCGCACTCCCCCGCCCGCAGCGCCCGCACGGCGAGGTGCAGCGCGACCAGCGACGACGAGCACGCGGTGTCGACGGTGACGGCCGGGCCTTCGAGACCGAGGGCGTAGGCGATGCGGCCGGAGGCGACGCTGGGCGAGCGGCCGGTGAGCACGTAGCCCGCGTCGCCTTCGGGGGCGTCGACGAGCCGGGCGCCGTAGTCCTGCGCGCTGACGCCCGCGTACACGCCGGTGGCGGTGCCGCGCAGGGTGGCGGGCACGATGCCGGCCCGCTCCACCGCCTCCCACGCCGTCTCCAGCAGGAGCCGCTGCTGCGGGTCCATGGCCTGCGCCTCGCGCGGCGAGACGCCGAAAAACTCGGGGTCGAAGTCGCCGGCGTCGTGGAGGAACCCGCCGCGGCGGGTGTAGGTGGTGCCGGGCCGGTCGGGGTCGGGGTCGTGCAGCGCGTCGAGGTCCCAGCCGCGGTCGGTGGGGAACTCCGAGGTGGCGTCGCCGCAGGCCGTCAGCAGCTCCCACAGCGCCTCGGGTGTGGTGACGCCTCCAGGCAGCCGGCACGCGGTGCCGACGACGGCGATCGGCTCGCCCGCATCGGGAACTGCGGATTCCGGCACGTCCGGGGTGTCGGCCCCGGCCAGGTGCCCAGCCGGCGTGTCGGCCCCGGCCAGGTGCCCGGCCAGCGCGGCGGGGGTCGCGAACTCCCACAGCAGCGAGCTGTCGACCGCCCGGTCGAGCCTGCGGGTCAGTGCGGCGGCCAGCTCGACACCACCCGCCGAATCGACACCGAGATCGCGGAACGCCCGGTCGTCGGCGATCCCGGCGCCGTCGGCGTGGCCGTGGATCGCGGACAGGGCCGGCGTGTCGGTCATCGCCGACACCTCGACGACCACGAGATAGCCCTCCCGCAGCCGCCACCGCGCGACCACGTCCAGAGCGCGGTTC
>JAKDLE010000102.1 GCA_030453005.1 Pseudonocardia sp.
GACCAGTCGCCAGCCCCCCGCCAGCAGACGACCGGCCAGCGCCTCCGCGTCGACGTCCCCCTTCGCCAACGCGCAGTCGGCAACGACCACCGCCTGCTCGAACGGCACCGTCCGGGCGACGTCGACGACGATCCGTGCTCCCGAGGTGACCAGGACTTCATCGACCACCTCGAGCTCGTCCTCGCGCAGCGGTGCTGTACGGACGTGCAAACCCGGGTCGATCCGGCCTCCGTTGTGCCGAGCGCGGGTGACCCGGACCCGGCCGAGCGCCACGCCCCACACATCCCAGCCGCGGACGACGGCCGCCGAGACGTGGCTGACCACCGCGTCCACGGAGAGCTGTGCGGCCGCCGCGCGGATCTCGGCCAGATGCCGCACCGCCCGGTCATCGGGGAGCCCGCCGCGCAGGTAGGCGCCCCGACGGACGGTGGTGAGCTCACCGGAGCGCACCAGCTGCCGGACCTCGTCGTCGCCGTATCCGGCGGCCCGCAGCTCGGCCCGCAGATGCACCACCGGCGGTTGTGTCCCCATGACCGAGATGCTGCGACGGCGCAACGCCGCCCACCACCCCGACGGCAAATCCTGTGGACAACCCGACCCCGATGTGCACAACCCAGCTCGCACACAGGCTGCCGGGTCCGCACACAGGGCCGGACCTGTGTGCGAGCCCCCGGAGGTGTGTGCGAGCGGGGTTCAGTCGACGGCGGCCCAGGCCTCCAGCATGCTGCGCGCGATGCTGACCTTGCCGGGCAGCAGGAAGGGGGTCTCTCCGGTCGCCGCCCAGTCGCCTTCGGCCAGGGCGGTGCGGAGGTCCGACCGCGACGCCCAGAAGGCCTCCGCGATCTCGCCGTCCGCAGGCACCAGGGGGACCGCCGCGTCGGCCACCGCGTGGAAGCCGACCATCAGGCTCCGCGGGAACGGCCAGGACTGGCTGCCGAGGTAGCGCAGTTCCCTCACCCGGGCCCCGACCTCCTCGTGGATCTCGCGCAGCACGCACGCCTCCAGCGACTCGCCCGCCTCGACGAACCCGGCGAGCACCGAGTAGCGGCGCTGGGGCCAGCTCGGCTGACGGGCGAGCAGCACCCGGTCGGCGCCGTCGTGCACCAGGCAGATGACGGCGGGGTCGGTGCGCGGGTACTCCTCGTGCCCCTCCGCCGCACAGCGCCGGTGCCAGCCCGCGTGGGCGGGGCGCATCGGCGAGCCGTCCCGGGCGCAGAAGCCGGTGGTGTCGTGCCAGTTGAGGGCGGCGACGGCGGTGGTGAACAGCCCGGCGCCCAGCGCGTCGAGGACGGCGCCGGCCATCCGCAGGTCGGCCCACTCGGCGGGGTCGTCGCCTGCGACGAGGTCCGGGCGTCCGCGCACCGCCCAGTACGCGACGTCGTCTGCCTCCCCGAGCAGCACGGCGTCGGGAGGCGGGGCGTCCCCGGTGGTGGGCCGGGTGCGCAGCCGGGCCGCCGAGCCGACGTCCCAGCTCGCGGCGTCGGCTACCCGGAAATCAGCGGCCCCGCACCCGGCGTCCGGGGTCGACTCCCAGTCGACGGGCGTCCGCCCCTGCTCGTCGACGACGACGAGCCGCGCCGACGGCCAGCCCCGCACCTGCCGCGCGGTGTCGCTGCGCAGCGGCTCGTCGCGCAGCACCGTGGACCGCGACAGCACGGGCGGGTCGAGCAGGTCGAACTCGACGCCGGTGGAGGCGCTCATGCGATGCCGCCCAGAGCGCGTATGCCCCGACCGATGGCGTCGGCGTCACCCACGACGACGCCGGTGAACCCGTTCGGCGCGAAGAACCGCAACGCCGCCTCGGCCACCTCGTCGGCGGTGACGGCTAGCAGCCGCGCCGGGTGCCCGCGCAGCCAGTCGAGGTCGAGACCGACGGCGGCGAGCCCGGCGATGCTGCCTGCGAGGCCGCCCTGGTTGTCCAGCGAGATCAGCAGCGAGCCGATCGCGTAGCTGCGGGCCGCCTCGATCTCGGCGTCCGTGGGCGGCACCGCGGTGAGGCGGCCGAGCTCGTAGCGCGTCTCCAGCAGCGCGGCCGCGGTGACGTCGCCTGCCACGTCGGTGTCGACGCCGAGCACCGCGCCGCCGGGGATGAACTCCATTCCGGAGTGCGCGCCGTAGGTGTAGCCCTTGTCCTCGCGGATGTTCTCCATCCAGCGCGAGGAGAAGTACCCCCCGAACACGAGGTTGGCGAGCTGCAGTGCCGCGTAGGCCGGGTCCTCGCGCGCGACGGCGGGCCCGGACAGGCGCAGCTGCGACTGCACCGAGCCCGGCCGGTGCACCAGCGTGAGGTCACCGGCCGCGGGGTAGGGCGGTGCGGCGAGCTCCCGGGCGTCGACGTCGGAGGTCCAGCCGGCGAGTGCGTGCTCGACCGCGGCGATCGCGGCGGCCGGGTCGACGTCGCCGACGATCGTCAGGATCGAGCCGCGGGGCACGAGCGACGCCGCGTGGCCCGCCCGCACCTGAGCCGGGGTGACGGCGGTGACCTCGGCGGCCGTGGGCATCTCGCGGGTGATCGGGTGGTCGCCGAACCGGACGCGCTGCAGCGCCTCCCGGGCGATCGTGCGCGGCTGCGCACGGGCGACGGCGATGCGCTCGACGAGGCGCTCCCGCTCGCGTGCGACCTCGTGGTCGGGGTGGGTCGCGTCGGTGAGGACGTCGGCCAGCAGCGCGAGGATCGTGGGCAGGCCCTCGGCGAGGCCGGACCCGGCGACGACCAGCCGCTCGGGGTCGACGCTCGCGCCGAGGTCGGCCCCGACGGCGGCGAGCTCGTCGTCGATGGTGACGCGGTCGCGGGTGGCGGTACCGGTGAACAGGGTCTCCGAGAGGAGCTCGGCGATCGCCGGATGAGCGGATCCCGGGTCCGGGTCGGCGAAGGGCACCCGCAGGCGCAGCTCCACCATCGGCACGCTGGACCGGTTGGCGGCCAGTACCCGCAGCCCGTTCGGAAGCGTGCTGGTGACGACGTCGGGCAGCGGCACCTCGCGGGTGACGCCGAGCGGAGGCAGCGGCCGGGGGCCTGCGGGCGTCCGGCCGATCTCGGCGGCGCTGCGGTTGACCCGATTCTTCGATACAGCGACGGTCACGCGTTCTCCTCCTGGGGGGCGGGCTCGACCAGCAGCACGCCGCGTCCGGAGCCCCGGATCGAGGCCGCGGCGGCCTGCACCTGGCCGGAGGTGACGGCGGCGAGGCGCCCGGGCAGCTCGTCGGTGATCTCGGCACAGCCGTAGAGCAGCTCGCGCGCCCCCAAGCCGAGCATGCGGTACATCACGCGGTCGTTCTCCTGGTGCGCTCCCGCCGACCAGCGGGCGACCTGCCCGGCCAGCTCCTCGGCGGTTGGCCCCTGCGCGGTGAGCTTGTCGAGCTCCTCGTCGACGGCGTCGAGCACGCGGTCGGGGTCGACGGCGCCCGGGTGCACCGCGGTGATCGTGAACGTGTCGGGGTCTCGCGCGTCGAGGGAGCCCATGAGGCCCGCGGCGGCGGAGATGTCGGTGACCAACCCGTCGCCGTGGACGAGGCGGCGCTGCAGCCGCGCGGCCTCACCGTCGCCGAGGACGGAGGCGAGCAGCACGTGCGCGAGGTAGCCGTCGAGGTCGCCCGCCGGGTCGGGCAGTCGGTAACCCACCGCGAGCGCGGGCAGCGGGGCGTGCGCGTCGGGCACCACCTGGCGCCGCTCGGCGCCGGGCAGCGGCTCGGCGAAGGACGGGCGGACCGGGGTGGGCCGCGCGGGGATGTCGCCGAAGTGCTTCTCGACCAGCGCCAGCGTCTCGTCGACGTCGATGAAGCCCGCCACGGTGACCTGGGCGTTGCCCGGTGCGTAGTAGGTGTCGAAGAAGCCGGCGGCGTCGTCGAGGCTCGCCTGCTCCAGCTCGGTGAAGTCGCCGTAGCCGTTGTGCGCGTTGGGGAAGGTGTCGTAGAGGACCGGCGGCAGCAGGATCCACGGGAACCCGCCGTAGGGCCGGTTCAGGACATTGAGCCGGATCTCCTCCTTCACCACGTCGATCTGGTTGTGGAGGTTGTCCTCCGACAGCGTGGGCGCGCGGAGCCGGTCGGCCTCCAGGAACAGCGCCCGCTCCAACGCCGCGGCGGGCAGCACCTGGAAGTAGTCGGTGTAGTCCTGGTGGGTGGAGCCGTTGAAGATCCCGCCCGAGCCCTGGACGTGGCGGAAGTGCGCCAGCTTCTCCAGGCTCTCGCTGCCCTGGAACATCAGGTGCTCGAACAGGTGCGCGAAACCGGTGCGGCCCTCGGGTTCGGAGCGGAAACCGACGTCGACGTGCACGGCGACGCCGACGACGGGGGTGGCGGGGTCGGGGACGAGCAGGACCCGGAGCCCGTTGGCGAGGGTCGTTCGATGCAGCACGTCCCCGAACCTAGTCGACCGGTCGCCGGTCAGCCCGGTGTCACCCCGACGCCTCGGCCCGCGTCGGCGCGACCGGATCCAGATCACCCTCGATCTCGACACCCGGAGCGGAGAACGGGACCACGCGGTCGCCGGGGGTCTTGTTGAGCAGCAGCCGCGTGACGTCGGGCCGCGAGTAGTGGCCCGACGGGTCGGCCGCGGCCTTCGCCAGCGAGATCATGCCCAGATCGAGGTCGGCGTAGAGGATGCCCTCGACGTCGGGGGCCAGCGCTTCCGCGATCTCCTGCCCGTCGGGGGCGAAGATTCGGGCGTGCCCGCCGCCGGGCTGCAGCAGCGCGCGCTTGGTGTCGTCGGTGCAGAGCAGCTCGACCATCTCGGACGAGACCGTGGCGCACGGCGCGAGCACGAAGCACTGGCCCTCCACGGCGTAGACGCGGCTGGCCGAGGTGTTGACCTCCGGGCCGAGCGCGTACGCCCCGCCGACGTAGAGCGAGAAGCTCGGCCACGCGCCGACGTGCACCTGCTCGTCCTGCGCGTACATCGCGTACTTGCTCAACGGCTGCAGGTGCTCCCAGCAGCACAGCCCGCCGAGGCGCCCGAGCGGCGTCGGGTAGACGGTGAGGTCGGAGCCGTCACCCTCGCCGAAGACCGTGCGCTCGACGTGGGTGGGCTTGAGCTTGCGGCGCCGCGCGATCGTCCCACCGTCCGGGCCGATGATCCACTGGGCGATGTAGAGGCTGCCGGCCTGGCGCTCGGAGAGGCCCATCACCACGGTGATCGAGTGCTCGCGGGCCGCCGCGGCCAGCCGGTCGGCCTGCGGGGAGCCGTAGACCAGCGAGTTATCGTGGTAGCGCTGCACGAACTGCATCCCCCAGGCCGGGGAGTCGAGCCAGATGAACCACGGGTAGCCGGGCAGCCAGGTCTCGGGGAAGCCGATCAGCTTCGCGCCGTTCGCGGCGGCCTCGGCGATCAGGGCGATCGCCTTGTCGACGCCGGCGTCGAGGTCGAGGAACGCGGGGGCGGCCTGCACGGCGGCGGCGCGGTACGTCGGGTGGTCGATGCTCATGGGCCCCGAGGGTGCCGGGCCGGGGGCGCAGGCGCTGGTCCCTTCGTGTCGGTCTTGTTGACTCTGCGGCGCAGCGTCTTGCCTGCTCCGGGCCGCGTCCCTACCGTCGGTCCATGGCGCGCCTGCACACCACCGACGAGGTGGACGCTCGCGAGCGGCTCGCCTACTGGAACGCGGCCGTCTCCGACGCCTACGTCGAGCTCAGTTGCCACGCGCCGGAGGGCGACGTCGTGGGCGACATCCGCGTCGACTCACTGGCCACCCTCGAACTGTCCCGGGTCACCGCGACGGCGCAGTCGGTGCAGCGCACGCCGTCGCTTATCGCGCGGGCCGCCGCCGACTACTTCCTCGTGAGCATCCAGACCAGCGGCACCGGGCGGATCGTCCAGGACGACCGGACGGCCGACCTGCGCCCCGGCGACTTCGCCCTCTACGACTCGACCCGGCCCTACGAGCTGACGTTCGACGGTCCGTTCCAGCAGTACGTCCTCATGTTGCCGGGCCCGTCGCTGCGCTCCCAGCTGCGTGACGCCCGGGACCTGACGGCCCGCGGGGTGCGCGGCTCGCGCGGCGCCGGGCACCTGATGATCGAGATGATCCGCACGCTCGCCACCGATATCGCGGTGCTCGAACCGGCCGCGGCCGCCGCCGTGGCGCAGAGCGTCGAGCACATCGTCGTCGCCGGGCTCAGCTCGCTGAGCGGGTCGGTACGGAGTCGGTCGGTGCCCGAGCCGATGCTCCAGGCGCGCCGCGAGCAGGTGCGGGCTCACGTCCGGACGCGGCTGCGCGACCCCGGGTTGACCGTCGGGGCCATCGCCGCCGCGCTGCACACCTCAGTGAGCACGCTGCACCGGGCGTTCGCCGGGGAGCCGTGCTCCCTCGCGGAGTGGATCTGGGGGCAGCGGCTCGACGCCGTGCGCGCCGACCTGTGCGCTCCTGCGCTCGCCCACCGCACGATCGGCGATCTCGCGTTCTCCTGGGGCTTCGTCGACGCGTCGCACTTCAGCCGGGCGTTCCGGGCCCGTTTCGGCCGCACGGCGCGCGAGGTCCGTCAGACGGCGGGAAGCACGACGAACTGACGCAGGGACAGGTCGACGTAGGTGACCGGGCCGCGCGGGCCGGGGGTGTGGTCGACGTTGATGCCGGTCTCGGGCAGGCCGAGGAGCTTGTAGCCGTCGAGCAGGCGGGTGGTGGTGTTCCAGAAGACACCGGTGCCGGTGTAGGCGTCGATGAACTGCTCGGCCGCGTCGCGGTCGGTGGCGCAGACGCAGGCGGCGAGCCCCGAGGTCTCCCGCGCCGCGGTGAGCGCGGCGTCGGTCGGCCCGTCGACTCCCGCCACGGTGACGTGGGCCTCGGAGCCGGAGTCCAGCGCCCACTCGTGGCCCAGCGGATGGGAGTGCGGGGCGAGGCTGGGGGTGATGCCGCGGGCGGCGAGGGCGTCGCGCGCGGCGGGCCACAGCCGGTCGTGGGCGGCGGCGTCGACGAGCAGCAGGTTGAGGCGGTTGCAGACGCCGAGCCGGTCGGTCGACTCGGTGACCAGGCGCTCGACGTCGGCGGTGTCGGCGCTCGCGTGCAGGTAGAGCACACCGCCGCCGTCGGCGTGGGCGAGCACCCGCGTGCCCGCCGCGGCGCCGAGAGCCGAGAGCCTGCGGGTGACCTCACCGCTGCCCCGGACGACGACGAGCGGCACCAGGTCGGGCAGCCCGACCAGTGCCTCGGCGCCCGCATGGCCGGGCGTGGGCACGAGCTGCACCGCCGCGGCCGGGACGCCGTGGCGCTCCAGTGCGGGCGCGAGCACGAGACCGACCAGCGCGCGGGCGCTGCCCAACGCCGCGGCCCCCGTACGGAGCACCGCCGCGGAACGCGCCTTGAGCACCTGCGAGGCGACGTCGACGGTGACGTTGGGGCGCGCCTCGAACACCGCACCGATCACCCCGACCGGCACGCGACGCTCGTACACCCGCTCCCCCGTCGGCAGGACGCGGACCTCGCGCTGGGTCGGCGGCTCGGGGGTCGAGGCGAGCACGTCGAGCTGCACGGCCATGTCGGCGAGGCGCTCCGGGGTGAGCCGCAGCCGGTCGAGCAGGCCCGGCGCCATGCCGTTCTGCTCCGCGGCCTCCACGTCGGCGTGGTTGGCCTCCAACAGCTGCGCCGAGCGGTCGCGCAGCAGCCCGGCCGCGGCCCGCAGAGCCGCGTCGACGGCCGCGCCGCCGGCCGCCCGGACGGCGGGCGCGGCGGCGGCGGCGCGTTGCGCGGCCTCCCGTACGGCTGCGAACTCCGGGGATGCGAACTCCGGGGATGCGGCTTCGGAACCTGCGGCGATGCTGGTGCTCACCACGCAAGGTTGCCACGCGCCCCACTTGCTCTGCGCACCGATACGCAACACACGCCCGCCGCCGTCGCAGCCCGCTCACGCCGTCGCAGGCGCCCCGCACGCTGCGACGACCCCGCGCAGGCTGCGACGATCGGGCCGCGGCGCGAAGCGCAGCCCCTACCGCAAAAGTGTGCCGACCCTCAGCTCCGGTGCGGGAGCCGCGCCGGCGTCGACGGGGGCGGCACGACGGGGCCGATGTCGCCGTCGGGTGCGG
>JAKDLE010000972.1 GCA_030453005.1 Pseudonocardia sp.
CGCGCTCCCGGGTGTCCGGGATCATCTTCGTGACGATCTCGATCAGCGGGACGCCCGCGCGGTTGTAGTCGAGCAGCGAGTACTCGGCCCCGTGAATGCGCCCGGTGGCGCCGCCGACGTGCAGCGACTTGCCGGTGTCCTCCTCCATGTGCGCGCGCTCGATCTCCACGCGGAACAGCGAACCGTCGTCGAGCACGACGTCGAGGTGGCCGTCCACGGCGATCGGCTCGTCGTACTGGGAGGTCTGGAAGTTCTTCGGCTGGTCCGGGTAGAAGTAGTTCTTGCGGGCGAAGCGGCCCCACGGCGCGATCGAGCAGTTCAGCGCCAGGCCGATGCGGATGGCCGACTCCACCGCCGCGCGGTTGACCACCGGCAGCGACCCGGGCAGGCCCAGGCACGTGGGGCAGACCTGGGTGTTGGGCTCCGCGCCGAACCCGGTGGGGCAGCCGCAGAACATCTTCGTGTCCGTGTTCAGCTCGACGTGCACCTCGAGCCCGAGCATGGGGTCGAAGCGCGCGACGACGTCGTCGAAGTCGACGAGCGTGGGGGCGGTCATCGGGACACCTCCGGAGCGATGAACGGGCCGCTGTCGCGGGTGGCCTCGTAGGCGGCCGCCACGCGGTACATCACGGCCTCGCCGAGCGCGGGCGCCATGATCTGCAGACCCACCGGGAGGCCGTCGGACAGCCCGCACGGCACCGACATCGCCGCGGTGCCCGCGAGGTTGGTGGGGATCGTGGCGAGGTCGTTGAGGTACATCGCCAGCGGGTCGTCGACCTTGTCGCCGATCCCGAACGCCGTGGTGGGCGTCGTCGGCGAGACGAGCACGTCGGCCTGGCGGTAGGCGGCGGCGAAGTCGCGGGCGATGAGGGTGCGCACCTTCTGCGCCTGGCCGTAGTAGGCGTCGTAGTAGCCGCTCGACAGCGCGTACGTGCCGAGGATGATGCGGCGCTTGGCCTCGGGCCCGAAGCCCGCCTCGCGGGTGGCCGCCATGACCTCCTCGGCGCTAGCGCCCGCTGCATCTGATCCCGGGGCGACCCGCAGCCCGTAGCGCATGGCGTCGAAACGAGCCAGGTTGGACGACACCTCGCTGGGCAGGATCAGGTAGTAGGCCGCCAGCCCGTACTCGAAGTGCGGGCAGCCGACCTCGACGACCTCGGCGCCCAGCTTCTCCAGCTGCCGCAGCGCGGCGTCGAACGAGCTCCGCACGCCGGCCTGGTAGCCCTCGCCGGTGAGCTCGCGGACGACGCCGACGCGCAGCCCGGACAGGTCGCCCCGGGCCCCGAGCCGCGCCGCCTCGACCACCGACGGGACCGGCGCGTCGATCGAGGTGGAGTCGAGCGGGTCGTGCCCGGCGATGACCTCGTGCAGCAGCGCGGTGTCGAGCACCGTGCGGGCGCACGGGCCTGCCTGGTCGAGCGAGGACGCACAGGCGATGAGGCCGTAGCGGGAGACGCCGCCGTAGGTGGGCTTGGCCCCGACGGTGCCGGTGAACGCGGCGGGCTGGCGGATCGAGCCACCGGTGTCGGTGCCGATCGCCAGCGGCGCCTCGTAGGCGGCCACGGCCGCAGCCGAGCCACCGCCGGAGCCGCCCGGGATCCGGTCCAGGTCCCACGGGTTGTGGCTCGGGCCGTACGCGGAGTGCTCGGTGGAGGAGCCCATCGCGAACTCGTCCATGTT
>JAKDLE010000973.1 GCA_030453005.1 Pseudonocardia sp.
TTGTCGGTGCACAGGCCGGGCCGGGGCACCCGCAGCGCGATCCCGGCGGCGTCGCACCGTTCCTGGGCCAGTACCCGGAGCCGGGAGTTGGCCGCCACGCCGCCGCCGAGCAGCAGCGTCTCCATCCCCCGCTCGCGGGCGGCCCGCACCGCCTTCGCGGTGAGCACGTCGACCACCGCCTCCTGGAAGCTCGCGGCGACGTCGGCGACCGGCACCGGCGTGCCCGCCCGCTCGCACGCCTCGACGTGGCGCGCGACGGCGGTCTTGAGGCCCGAGAAGGAGAAGTCGAAGGGGGCGTCGCGGGGGCCGGTGAGGCCGCGCGGGAAGGCGACCGCGCGCGGGTCGCCGCCCGTGGCCACCCGGTCGACGTGCGGGCCGCCGGGGAAGGGCAGCCCGAGCAGCCGCGCGACCTTGTCGAACGCCTCGCCCGCGGCGTCGTCGATGGTGGCGCCCAGCGGGGTGACCGGACCGGCGAGGTCGGGCACGTCGAGCAGGCTGGAGTGCCCGCCCGAGACGAGCAGCGCCATACACGGGGGCAGCGGGCCGTGCGCCAACGTGTCGACGGCGACGTGCGAGGCCAGGTGGTTGACGCCGTAGAGCGGCACCTCCCACGCCGCCGCGTACGCCTTCGCGGCCGCCACGCCGACGAGCAGCGCGCCGGTGAGCCCGGGGCCCGCGGTGACGGCCACGGCGTCGACGTCGCGCGCGGTCACGCCCGCCGTGGCGAGCGCCCGGCGCACGGCCGGGACCATCGCCTGCAGATGCGCGCGCGACGCCACCTCGGGCACCACACCGCCGAACCGCGCGTGCTCCTCGACCGAGGACGCCACCTCGTTCGCCAACAGCGTCGCGGCGCCGCCCTCGCCGCGGACGATGCCGATGCCGGTCTCGTCGCAGGACGTCTCGATCCCCAGGACGATCACGGCGCGTTCCTCGACACGGGCTCCCGACGCATGGTGTGGGCGTCGGCGCCGCTGGGTTGGTAGTAGCGCCTGCGCAGGCCCACCACGGTGAAGCCCTCGGACGCGTAGAGCGCGTGAGCCGCCGCGTTGTCCGTGCGGACCTCCAGGAACACCGTGGCCGCCGCGGCGTCGGCGACGTCGAGCAACTCCCGCAGCAGCGCACGGCCCACGCCGCGGCCCTGCTGGGCCGGGTCGACGCCGATCGTGTGCACCTCGGCCTCGGCGTGCGGCGGCCCGGCGACGAACGCGAGCCCGGCGTAACCGAGCAGCACCGTGGTGTCGGGCGTGGGACCGTCCCGTGCGGCGCGGTAGGCGTGGCCCATCCGGAGCTCGTCGCGGAAGGCACGCTCGCTCCACGGGTCGTCGCCGGGGAACAGCAGCCTCTCCAGCTCTGCACACCTCGACGCATCACCCTCGCGCAGGGAGTCGATCACCATCCGGCGCTCACCCGCTTGCGGGCCGCGGGCACCACCGCGTCGGGCCTGCGCAGGTAGAGCGGTTCGAGCGGGCCGGGATCCGACCCCGCGAGCAGGGGCTGCGCCGCGACCGTGACCAGACCGCCGGGCGACGGTGCCGCCGGTTCGAGGACCGGCAGGCCCGCCACCTCGGCCGACCCGCCCGCCGCCGCGACCGCGCCGAGCCCCGGGAGCCGCCCGTCCAACACCGCGGGCGCCTCCACGTGGGGGCCGGACAGACGCCTCGCGTGGGTGTCGT
>JAKDLE010000103.1 GCA_030453005.1 Pseudonocardia sp.
TTGGGCACGTAGTCGGGCTGCCAGTAGCCCATCTCTGCGTAGGGGATGACGCCCGCGTTCCACCGATCAGCGAAAGAGCGTCGGCGCCGCCCTCGGCGATCAAGGGCAGACGGTCGCCCGCAGTGATCGACGAGCCACCATCTGCCCGTGATCAGTGGACGGAGCGGGCGACAGTCTGAGCGATTTGCCCGCAGGGGCGTGATCGGTGTCACTATGCCTAGATGACCGCACAGCAGGCCGTCGGGATCCCGCGCTTCACCGCGGACGCGACGGCCGTGGACGGCGTCGTGCGGCGGCGGGTCGTCGTCACCGGGGTGGTGCAGGGGGTCGGGTTCCGGCCGCACGTGCACCGGCTGGCCACCGACCTGGGGCTCGCCGGCTTCGTCGGCAACGACGCCGCCGCGGTGTTCGTGGAGGTGCAGGGCCCCCCGACCGCGCTCGAGGAGTTCGCGCGGCGGCTCGTGGCCGCCGCCCCGCCGCTCGCCCGCGTCGCGTCGGTCGTGGGGGAGGACGTGGCGCCGACCGACGCCACAGGCTTCGTGATCGTGGCCAGCGAGCCCGGAGCCGGCGCGCGCACCGCGATCCCCCCGGACGTGGCCGTCTGCGCCGCCTGCGTGGCCGAGCTGTTCGACCCCGCCGACCGCCGGTACCGGCACCCGTTCATCACCTGCACGAACTGCGGCCCGCGGTTCACGATCATCCGCGAGCTGCCCTACGACCGCCCGGCCACCACGATGGCGGGCTTCCCGATGTGCGGGCGCTGCGCCGCGGAGTACCACGACCCGCGCGACCGCCGCTTCCACGCCCAGCCCGTCGCGTGCCCCGACTGCGGACCCACCCTGCGCTTCCAGCCCACCGCCACCCCGCGAGGCGGGGTCTGGGTGCGCGCGAGTCGCGGGATCGGTGCGAGCGACGCCGCGCTCGCCGCGGCGCGGGAGGCGCTGTCCGCCGGGCGGGTCGTCGCCGTCAAGGGGATCGGCGGCTACCACCTCGCCTGCGACGCGCAGAACCCAGTGGCCGTGGCGGGACTGCGCACGCGCAAGGCCCGCGGAGGCAAGCCGTTCGCGGTGATGGTGCGCGACCTCGACGCCGCCCGGCGCCTCGTCGAGATCGACGACGCCGAGGCCGCCGTGCTGACCTCGCCCGCCCGGCCGGTGGTGCTGCTGCGCCGCAGGCCCGACGCGGACGTGGCGCCGGGCGTCGCCCCCGGCAGCCCGTTGCTCGGCGTGCTGCTGCCGTACACCCCGGTGCACCACCTCCTGCTGGAGCGGGGCGGGGTGCTCGTGTTGACCAGCGCCAACCGCTCCGACGAGCCGATCTGCTTCACCGACGACGACGCCGTGCAACGCCTGCCCGCGCTCGCCGACGCGGTACTCACCCACGACCGCCCGATTCACGTGCCCTGCGACGACTCCGTGGTGCGGGTGGTCGACGGCGGTGAGCTGCCGATCCGCCGCTCCCGTGGCTACGCGCCACTGCCGGTGGATCTCGGGTTGGAGGCGCCCGCTGTGCTCGCCGTCGGCGGGGAGCTGAAGAACACGTTCTGCCTCACCGACGGGCGGCTCGCGTTCTGCTCCGCGCACGTCGGCGACATGGGCACGCTGGAGACGCTGCGGGCCTACGAGCGCGCGGTCGGCCAGCTCACCGGGATGCGGGCGCAGCCGCAGCGGCTCGCGGCCGACCTGCACCCGTCCTACCGCACGCGGGCCTGGGCCGAGGACCACGCCGACGACCGCCCGCTCGACCTCGTGCAGCACCACCACGCGCACGTCGTGTCGCTGCTGGCCGAGCACGGGCGCCTCGGTGAACCGATCGTCGGCGTCGCGTTCGACGGCACCGGCTACGGGACGGACGGGACCGTGTGGGGCGGCGAGATCCTGCTGCTCGGCGCCGACAGCCACCGCTTCACCCGGGCCGCCCACCTGGCCGCGGTGCCGCTGCCCGGCGGCGACGCGGCGGTCCGCAACCCGCGCCGCATGGCGCTGTCGCACCTGCGCGCCGCGGGTATCGCGTGGGGCGCCGACCTGCCGCCGGTCACCGCCTGCGACGCCGCGGAGCTGCGGCTGCTCGCCTCCCAGCTGGACTCGGGCGTCGGCTGTGTGCCGTGCACGAGCATGGGCAGGCTGTTCGACGCGGTGGCGAGCCTGCTCGGCGTGCGCCACACCGCCACCTACGAGGGCCAGGCCGCGATCGAGCGGGAGGCCCTGGCCGAGTCCCCCCCGTTGCAGCACGGCCACCTTCACGCAACCTCGCTGCATGAAGGTGGCCTTGCTGCAATGCGGATGGGGGCCTCCGACGGGATTATGGAGCCCGCTCCGCTGCTGCGCGGACTCGTCGCGGGGGTGCGGGCGGGGGTGCGGGTCTCCGCGCTCGCCCTCGCCTTCCACGACGCGGTCGCAATCGCCGTCGCCGAGATGGTGACGCAGGTCTCGTCGGGTGTGAGACTGGCGGGGCTGACCGGCGGGGTGTTCCAGAACGTGCTCCTGCTGCGGCTCACCCGCCGGCGGCTCGAGGAGCGGGGGTACACCGTGCTCATTCATCGAGTCGTCCCACCCAACGACGGCGGCCTCGCGCTCGGGCAGGCCGCCGTGTCGGTCCTGACCGCGCTCGACGAACAGCGCGTGGAGATCCGGGACGAGCCGCGCGCCACGCCGACGGAGGCGTCGTCGTGACCACCGCCATCGACCGGGGTCTGGCCGAGGACCTCTCCGCCGACCTCGCCACCGCGTCGCTGGTGCTGGCCCGCCGGTTCGCGGCCGGGGCCACGCTGTGGTGCCTCGCGCCGTCGTGGGAGCCGCACGCGCAGCACGTCGCCGTGGAGTTCGTGCACCCGGTGATCGTCGGGAAGAAGGCGCTCCCGGCCGTCGCGCTGACCGGCCCGGACCTGGTGTCCACGGTGCGGGTCTCGGTGCGCCCCGGCGACGTCGTGCTGGCCGTGGCCGCCGCCGACGACCCGGGCGTGCTCGCCGTCATGCGCCGGGCGCCCGCGTGGGGCGTCACGACGCTGTGGATCGGCAGCGGCGGGCGCCCGGCGGGCGGCGCGGCCGACCACGTCCTGTGGCTCGACGACCCCGATCCGCGGTTGCCCGCCACCGGCGGGTTCGTGCTGCTCTACCACCTGTTGTGGGAGCTGACGCACGTCTGCTTCGAGCACCCGGGGCTGTTGACGGTGCCCGAGGACTGCTCCGAGGAGGTCTGCGTCACCTGCAGCGACGAGGGACGCCTGGGCGAGGTGGTGGCTCCGGGGAAGGCCCGGACCTCGGCAGGCATCGAGGACGTGTCGACGGTGCTCGTGGACCCGGTGGCGCCGGGCGACCTGATCCTGGTGCACGCGGGCCTGGCGATCAGCCGCGTCGACGAGTCGGGGGAGCGATGACGGAGGCGACGAACTTCCTCTACCCGTTCCTCGACGCCGAGGAGCGCGACCAGGACTCGCTGCTGCGCGACCTCGCCGCCTCGGCCCGCTCGAAGGCGGCGCAGAGCGCCGAGCTGCGCCGTTCCACGCTGGCCGCCTGCACCTCAGACATCGCCACGGCGGCGGCGGAGATGGCGCGGCGGTTCGCCGCGGGCGGTCGGCTGTTCTGCTTCGGCAACGGCGGCAGCTCCACCGACGCCACGACGCTGGCCGGGCTGTTCGCGCGGCCACCGCTGCACGCCCCGCTGCCCGCCTGGTCGCTCACCGCGGACCAGGCGATCCTCACCGCGCTCGGCAACGACGTCGGATTCGAGCTGGTCTTCGCCCGCCAGCTGATCGCGCGGGCCGGGCCGCACGACATCGCGGTGGCCATGTCCACCAGCGGCAGCTCCAAGGACCTGATGGCGGCGTTCCGCGAGGCCCGCGCACGGGGCCTGTTCACGGTCGGGTTCGCCGGCTACGACGGCGGCGAGTTCGCGTCCAGCGGCGACGTCGACGTCTGCTTCACGGTCCGCTCGCAGAGCGTGCACCGCATCCAGGAGGCGCAGGCACTGCTGGGTTACCAGCTGTGGGACGCCGTCCAGGAGCACATGGGGGTGGCATGAGTACCGATTACCTGAGCTCGGGCCCGAGCTTCGCCGAGGGCGAGGTGATCGAGCGGATCGAGGCGTTCCGCAAGCGTCGGCCGCGGCTGCGCGAGGAGCTCGTCACCCTGGCGCACGGCGCGGGCGGGAAGTCCTCGGCCGCGCTGGTCGACGCGGTGTTCGTCGAGGCGTTCCGCAACAGCCACCTGGAGGACCTCGGGGACGGCGCCGTGCTGACGCTCCCCACGGGGGAGCGGATGGCGTTCTCCACCGACTCGTTCGTCGTGGCGCCGCGGCGCTTCCCGGGCGGCTCGATCGGGCACCTCGCGGTGCACGGCACGGTCAACGACCTCGCGTGCTCCGGCGCGGTGCCGCAGTGGCTCTCGGCGGCGTTCGTGCTGGAGGAGGGCTTCCCGATCGCGGAGCTCAAGGGGATCGTCGCCGACATGGCGGCGGCCGCCGCGGCCGCGGGCGTGCAGATCGTCACCGGCGACACCAAGGTCGTGCCCCGCGGCGCCGCCGACGGCCTGTTCGTCACCACCGCCGGGGTGGGGGTCATCCCGAGTGGCCGGCGCCTCGCCGCCGCCGACGTCCGGGTGGGCGACCGGCTGATCCTGTCGGGCCCGATGGGCGACCACGGCATGGCCGTCATGCTCGCCCGCGGCGACCTGGCCATCGAAGCCGACATCTCCTCGGACACCGCGGCCATCAGCGACCTCGTGGAGCACCTGCTCGCGGCGGCCCCTGCCACCCGGTGGCTGCGCGACCCCACCCGCGGCGGCGTCGGCACCGTCTGCAACGAGCTGGCGCAGGCCACCGGGCTGGGCGTCGTCCTCGACGAGCTCGAGCTGCCGGTGCGCCCGGTCGTGAACGGCGCCTGCGAGATGCTCGGGATCGACCCGCTCTACGTCGCGAACGAGGGGCGGTTCCTCGCGGTCGTCGGCCCGGACGAGGTCGACGCCGGGCTCGCGGCGATGCGCGCCCACCCGCTCGGCGGCGAGGCCGTCGTCGTCGGGGAGATCACCGAGCAGCCCGGCTCCACCGTCGTGCTGCGCACCGCCTTCGGGGGCACCCGGATCGTCGACATGCTCGTCGGCGACCCCCTGCCCCGAATCTGTTGATACAGCTCTGTTGAGGGGAGACGCCATGTGCCTGGGGATACCGGGTCGGATCGTCGAGATCACCGATGCCGCCGACTGTCTGGCGAAGGTCGACGTCAGCGGTGTGCAGCGCACGATCAGCGTGCGGCTGCTGGAGAAGGAGATGCCCGAGCCCGACGAGTGGGTGCTCGTCCACGTCGGGTTCGCCATGGCCAAGATCGACGAGGCCGAGGCGCTGCTCACGCTCGCCGCGGTGCAGCAGCTCGGCGAGGCCTACACCGACGAGCTCGAAGCGTTCAAGGGGAGTCCGGCATGAGATTCGTCGATGAGTTCCGCGACCCGGCCGCCGCCCGCAAGCTGGTCGGGGCCATCGGACGCCTCGCCGAGCCGGGTAGGCACTACAAGTTCATGGAGGTGTGCGGCGGGCACACCCACACCATCTACCGGCACGGCATCGAGCACCTGCTGCCGTCCAATGTGGAGCTGGTGCACGGGCCGGGCTGCCCGGTGTGCGTCATCCCGATGGGCCGCGTCGACGACGCCATGTGGCTGGCCGAGCAGCCTGACGTGATCTTCACGTGCTTCGGCGACATGATGCGCGTCCCCGGCTCGAACGGCTCGCTCATGGACGCGAAGGCGCGCGGTGCCGACGTCCGCTTCGTCTACTCGCCGCTCGACGCGCTCAAGCTGGCCGTCGACAACCCGGGCAGGCGCGTCGTGTTCTTCGCGCTGGGCTTCGAGACCACGGCGCCGTCCACGGCGGTCACGCTGGTGCGCGCGCGCGAGCTGGGCGTCGACAACTTCCACGTCTTCTGCAACCACGTCACGATCGTGCCGCCGGTCAGGGCGATCCTCGACTCCCCGGACCTGCGGCTCGACGGGTTCCTCGGCCCGGGACACGTGTCCACGGTCGTGGGGAACCGGCCCTACCGGTTCGTGCCCGAGGTGTACGGCAAGCCGCTCGTCGTGGCCGGGTTCGAGCCGCTCGACATCCTCGCCTCGGTCGCGATGCTGCTCACGCAGCTGCGCGAGGGCCGCTGCGAGGTGGAGAACCAGTACTCGCGGATCGTGCACCCCGAGGGCAACCCCGCCGCGCTGGCGCTGATGGGGCAGGTGTTCGCGCTGCGGCCGCATTTCGAGTGGCGCGGGCTCGGCTTCATCTCGCAGAGCGCGTTGCGGCTGAACGACGACTTCGCCGAGTTCGACGCCGAGCTGCACTACGCGATGCCCGGCATCCGCGTCGCCGACCCGAAGGCGTGCCAGTGCGGCGAGGTGCTCAAGGGCGTGCTCAAGCCGTGGGAGTGCAAGGTGTTCGGCACCGCGTGCACGCCGGAGACGCCGATCGGCACCTGCATGGTCTCGCCCGAGGGCGCGTGCGCGGCCTACTACAACTTCGGGCGGATGCACCGGGAGGCCGCGCACCTTGTCGCCGGAGGCCACTGACGGCGTCGGCCTCTTCGCCCGCTACGCCCACGCACCCAACGCGCTGGGGTTCTGCGGCCCGCCGACCGGGCTCGGCGGCTCGGCGGCCGACGTGCGTGCGGCCGCCGGCCGGTTCTCCGGCGCCTGGCCGTACCTGCAGGTGCTGGCGCGCCTGACCGGCACCGACGACCCGCTCGACGCGCGGCTGGTCGAGTCCTACTGGCTCGGGCGCGACGTCGGCGTCGACGGGGCGGAGTTCGGCGCCGCGTTGCTCGACGTCATCGGCCCCCGGGCCGGGCGCTACTGGACGCACCTCACGCCCGAGCTGCTCGCGGAGGCGTCCGGCGACCACGGCTTCCACGTGTTCGGCGTCTACCCGTGGTCGCGGTTGCTCGGGACGGGTATGAACGAGCACCCCCTGCACGTGCTCGACAGCTGCCGGATCCGGTGGGGCACGGTCACCGCCCTCGACGACCACGTCGACGTCACGACGCGACGGTTGACCTGGGACGGGACGGCGCTCGGGCTGGCCGATCCGGCGACCGAGCGGATCGCGCCGGAGTACGTCCAGGTCGACGTGGCGGTCGGCGACACGGTGGCGTTGCACTGGGAGTGGCTGTGTGACCGGCTGACCCCCGAGCAGGTGGCCGACCTGGAACACAGCACGCTGCACCAGCTGTCGGCGACGACACGCCGGCTGCACCCGTGAGCAGATGGTATTTTTCTGCCATGCGCACTGTCATCGATGCAGCCGGGCGGCTGGTGGTGCCGAAGGCCGCGAGGGACGAGCTCGGCTTGGCGCCGGGTACGGAGCTGGAACTGCGCGTGGTGGACAGTCGCATCGAGATCGAGGTGCCGAGCACCCCGATGCGACTGGTCGACGACGAGCACGGTCCGGTCGCCGTCGCAGATCGTGAGATGCCGGTACTCACTGCGGAGATGGTCCGGGAGACGCTCGATCGCGTCCGGCGGTGATCGCGCTCGACAGCTCGGTCGTGATCGCCTGCTTCGGGTCGTGGCACGAGCATCATCTGGCTGCCCGCATGACCCTGGAGGAGGATCCCCGACTCCCCGCACACGCCGGGCTGGAGGCGTACTCCGTGCTCACCCGGCTGCCGGAACCGTTCCGGGCCGAGCCGGACATCGTCGCCGAGTTCCTGCGGAGATCCTTCACCTCCGACCGGCTCCTGCTCGCTGCCGACGACCAGGCCCGGCTGCCTCAGCGCCTCGCAGGCCTCGGGTTCTCGGGCGGTGCCGTGTACGACGCCGTCATCGGCCTGACCGCGGTCGCGGTCGGCGCCGAACTGGTCACGCTCGACCGTCGCGCCATGGCCAACTACGAGCGCTGCTCGGTTCCGGTGCGAATGCTCGTCTGATCGTGCAACGGGCGGGGGCCGAGCTGCTCACGTCGCGGTGAAGGACACTGAGTGCTGCCCGGTAGCGCCGTCCGGGACGACGGCCGC
>JAKDLE010000974.1 GCA_030453005.1 Pseudonocardia sp.
CGGGGGCGCGAACTGGCGCGGATGTGCGCGCTGAGCGCGCGCGCCGCCGGCGACGCGCTGGTGGGGCTCGACGCGGTCACCGGCATCGTCAAGGTCGTCGGCTTCGTGGCCTCCGCGCCGGGGTTCACCGACCAGCCGTCCGTCGTCAACGGGGCGTCGGAGCTGTTCGGCGAGGTGTTCGGCGGGGCCGGGGCGCACGCGCGCTCCGCCGTCGGGGTGGCGGAGCTGCCCAAGAACGCACCCGTCGAGGTGGAGATCGTCGTCGAGGTGGCGGGATGACCAGATGAGCATCGCGGCGGAGCAGGCCGGCCACGACCTGCTGGTCGCGCTGGCCGGTCGGATGCCCGACGACGTGCTGTGGCGGCTGCGTGACTGGCTGGCCGCGCAGGCCTACGGCCCCCTCGCCGCGATGCTCCCCCGGGAGCTGCTGCGCCACCGGCTCGGCCTCACCGACGCCGAGCGTGGGCTGCTCGTCTCCAGCGCGGGCGAGTGGGGAGCGTCGCGGCGGCTGCTGGAGGCGGTGCTGCCGCTGGATGCGCCCGCCGTCGCCGACGTGGTGTTCCGGTCGCACTCCGACGGGCTCGACGCGGCCGCGCTCAGCGTGCTCGGTGTCGTGCGCGGTCACGCCGGGTGTGTCGAGCTGCGCCAGGCGTGGCGCGTCGGGGCGGGCCGCGAGCAGCGCGTCGTGATCGTGCACGGCGGCGAACGGCCGTGGTCGGTCACCGCCACGCTGCAGCGGGTCCTGCGGGCGCACGCCGACCGCACACCGTGCGTCGAGGTGCTCCCGGCGCACGGGGAGCCACCGGCGTACCACCAGGCCGCCATCATCGGATCGGCTCCGGTGTGGACGTCGACGACACGCCGCGCCGCGGAGGCCGTACCCGCGGGGGTGTGAACCATGACGGAACCGGGAGGGCCGGTGGACGACCGGACGACGGGCGATTCGCCCCATGAGCTGCTGCTGGCCCTCGCAGGCCGGATCGACGACGACCTGCTGGCCTGGTGCCGTGAGCTCGTCGCGGTCGGTGAGGACGCACGTGCACTCGAGCTGCTCACCGCCACGCTGATCGCCGATCGCACCCCCCTGCCTCCGGAGGAGCGTGCCGCGCTGGTGCGTTCCACGCGCACGGCACGCACCGACCTGGGCGCCGACGCGGCCCTCGCGCCCGCCGCCGCCGAGGACGACACCGCGCACCGGTTCGACGCCGAGCTGCCCGGCGTCGACCACGTCGTCGCCGCGCTCGGGGCGCTGCCCGCCCGCCAGGTGGCCGGACTGCGCACGTGGGTCACCATGCGGGTCACGCCCGCGGGCACCGCGCCGGGGCCGCTGCCGCATCCGGTCGTGCTGGTCGAGGTGGGCGCCGACGACCCGCGTCCGGCGGACGTGTTGGCCTACCAGCTCGCCATCGCCTGTGCGCGGGCAGGAGCGGATGCGGCCGTGGAGGTCGTCGTCGCAGGCGCGGCGCGGCCGCGCTATCAGCAGGCCGCGCTGCGGTCGGCCCGGCTGGTGCACGGATCAGCCGATCCCGCTGCCGCCCGATCCGCGCAGGAGGTGCGGGTCGCACCCGTGCCGTATGAGCTGCTCTCCCCGGGTTCGCCCGAGCCGGCCCTGCTGGGGGCGTCCGGACCGGACACCGAGACCCTCGCCGTGCAGCAGCCTCCGGT
>JAKDLE010000975.1 GCA_030453005.1 Pseudonocardia sp.
CACCCGACCCTACCGTCGGGGGCGCCGCGACAGGCGGCGGCCGCACGACGGTGTGCCGCTGCCTGCGGTTCCGACCGGGTGCGCCGCGAGGCGTAGCGCCCGCTCGGAGACCGGGCCCGGCCGCTGGGCGTATGCACACTTCTGGCATTCGGGGTACCCGCCGGTAGGCGGTTAGCTGGGCCACGAGGCCGGATCGGCGCCGGGGGCGTGCCGAGGGCCGGGTCGAGGGGGACGTCGAGATGGCCGCGGTTCCGGAGGGGGAACTCCCCGTGCCGGAGGAACCGCGTGTCGCGGGAGCCGCCGGACGGCTGTTGTCCGCGCGCGACCGCCGCGTCGTCGCCGTCACCGTCAGCGCGATGGAGCTGCTTCGCCCCGAGTCCGATCTCGCGCGCCTGCTCGAGGGCGTGGGTCACGTCGACCTGCTCGTCGCGTCGGAGGACGCTCCCTTCACCGGGCCCACGCCGCTCGGCATGCTCGCGGGCTGCGAGCTCGACGGGTCGCCGGTCGACGACGAGACCTGTCCCGGCGCGGGGTACGACGAGGTCCACGCCGACGTCACGCGGCTCGGGATCCCCGAGCTGTACCTGCACCGGCTCGGCCTGAGCGCCCCGCTGGGCCCCCAGTCCGACGTCGACCTGCTGGCGGCGCTCAGCGAGCTCGTCGGCTTCGACCCGGAGCCCGGCGTCTACCTCCTCGGGCCCTCCGTCGCGGCGGCGCGTGTGGGGTCGCCCGCCGCGACCGCGCGGTGCAGCGGGTCGCACAGGTCTACGGCATCCCGTTGATGCGCTACCGCTGCCTGGAGCTCTCCGTCGTGGCCGTCGACACGTAGAGCGTCCCGGACGCACGAGAGCGCACCCGAGGCTCAGCTCGCCAACGGGACGCCGCGGCTCTCCAGGATCACGCGGCGCTCGGCCTCCGCCAGACCCCCCCACACGCCGAACGGCTCGCGGGTCTGCAGTGCGAACTCCCGACACATGTCGATGACGGGGCACCGGCTGCAGACCTCCTTGGCCTGCGCGGTGCGTCGGGCCCGGGAGGGGTTGCGTTCGCCGTCGGGGTGGAAGAACGTGCCGCTGTCCATGCCGCGGCACGACCCCAGGCGCTGCCATTGCCAGGCGTGGTCCATCGGACCGGGGAGCCGGGAAACGTCGCTCATCGCGGGAGTCACCTCACATGCGTCCGTGCCCGGAACGGAACTGCCGGGCGATCGAGACACTGGTTCCCGACGGCCGCGGACGCCAAACGCGCTCCACGCATCCCCTCGCGCGGAGGTGACGCGCATCACTCGATCGGGGGCGTCCTCAGGTGGCGGCGAGCGCCTGGTCCAGGGTGTCGTGGATGTCGAACAGCGGCATCAGCCCGGCGATCGTCAGCGGCCGGAGCACGCGACGCGCGGTGCACACCAGACGGAGCTCGACGCCTGCGGTGTGCGCGGCCTCCCGCACCTCGATCAGCGCCGCGAGGCCACTGGTACCGAGGAAGGTGACGTCGTCGAGGACCAGCACGACCAGCTCCGTGCCCGCGGACGACGTGAACTGCTCCAACACCGTCGCGCGCAGCGCAGGCGAGGTGAGCATGTCGACCTCTCCGCCCACGTCGATCACGACCTGCCCCGTCGCGACCGTCCGCGTGGACAGCGCTATCTGGTCGTCCGCGTCCGCGTCC
>JAKDLE010000976.1 GCA_030453005.1 Pseudonocardia sp.
CGCGTCGCTACGCGCGCGGAGCGGGCAGAACGCGCGCGGCGTGGCCGGGGCGCGCCGCGGGCTACCCCGCCGCCAGCTGCTCGAGGCGTCCGCGCAGGCGACCCACGAGGCGGGTGTGCAGCTGGCACACACGCGACTCGGTGACACCCAGGCAGCGGCCGATCTCCGCGAGCGTCCGGTTCTCCAGGTAGTACATGCGCACCACCAGGCGGTCGCGCTCCCCGAGCTGCGCCACCGCCAGCGAGAGCTGCCGCAAGGTCTCGCGGCTCTGCACGATGGCCATCGGGTCGGGAGCCCGGTCGTCGGCGAGCACCTCGGACAGGCCGCCGCTGTCATCGAGGGCCTCCACGCTCACGACCTGGGTGTGCTGCGTGTGCGCGCGCAGGTCCCGCGGGGCGATGCCCAGCTCGTCTGCGAGCTCCCGGTCGGTGGCACCGCGCCGCAACCGGGCCTCCAGTCGCTCCTGCGCCCGCTCCAGCTCGCGGGCTCGGCCGCGGATCGTGCGCGGCACCCAGTCCTGCGCGCGCAGGTCGTCGAGGATGGCTCCGCGGATGCGCTGCGCGGCGTAGCTCTCGAACCGTGGGCAGCGCTCCGGATCGAACCGCTCGACGGCGTCGATCAGGCCGAACACGCCCGACTGCACGAGGTCGGAGAGGTCGACGTAGGTGGGCAGCCCGGCGGCGGTGCGCTGTGCGACGGCCCGGACCAGCGGCATGTAGTGAACGAGCAGACGATCGCGGACCGGGCGTGTCGGGGCCGCCAGATAGTGGTTCCAGAGCTCGTCGACGGGGCTGCGGTCGACCGCCGGCACCGGCCGCGGCGCGGCGGCCGCAGGCGGGATCGGGGGCGGAGCGCAGGCGACCACCGGCGGGTCACGCCGGGCCAAGGCGGTGACCACGGACCCGCTGAACGCTCTGAGCTGCGCGGACTGAACCAGGACCGGGCTACGCCCTGGGGTGCGCCTGCTCATGTACCACCTTCAGCCGCTCGACGGTCACGTGTGTGTAGAGCTGAGTGGTTGCTAGCTTAGCGTGACCGAGTAACTCCTGTACGTAACGGAGGTCCGCGCCGCCCGCCAACATGTGCGTGGCCGCGGCGTGCCGCAGCCCGTGGGGGCCGGTGTTCGGGGCACCGGGTACGGCGGCCCCCCCGCGGGGCCCGCCCGCCCGCACGCACCGCGGGTCGACCCCGCCCCCCCCGGGCCCGAGCAGCAACGCGGGCGGCGATCCCGGACGGGCCAGCGCGCGGCGTCCGCCGTTGAGCCAGCGGCGCAGGGCGTGCCCCGCGGGCACACCGTAGACGACGGTGCGTTCCCGGTCGCCCTTGCCGAGTACCCGCAGGGCGCGGCGGGCCTCGTCGACGTCGTCGACGTCGAGCCCGCACAGCTCCCCGACCCGCACGCCCGTGGCGTAGAGCAACTCGACGACGAGCAGGTCGCGCAGGGCCAGCGGCTCCCCCTCGGCGGCGCCCGACAGTGCTGCGACGAACAGCGACCGCGTCTCTCCCGCATCGAGCACGTCGGGCAACGCGGACCGCGGCCGCGGCGACACCAGCAGCGCGCCCGGATCCGCCGCGAGCCGCCCCGTGCGGTGGGCCCACGCGGGGAAGGGGCGGGCGGCGGCCGCACGACGGGCCAGCGTGGACCGCGCGGCCCCTGCACCGTG
>JAKDLE010000977.1 GCA_030453005.1 Pseudonocardia sp.
ATCAGCTTAAAGCGGGCCCGCGTCGGGTCGGAGTTCCGGTGGCACCAGGACCACTCTTTCCTCCAGGGGTTCCTCGGCCCGGCGGCCCGCCGCGTCGTCACGGCGATGGTGCTGCTCGACGACGCCGACGACGAGAACGGTGCCCTCACCGTCGTACCCGGGAGCCACCTCGGCGAGGTGCGCGCCGACGATGAGCCACCCCGCGCCGGTGACGCCGAGCCGGTGCTCGTGGAGGCGAAGGCGGGCTCCGTGGTGTTCTTCCACAGCCTGGTGCTGCACCGCTCGGGCCCCAACCGATCCGACCGCGACCGGCGCGCGATGTTCTACCTGTTCCGCCCCGGCTCCGGCGGGTGAGCGCCCCGTCCGGCCTCCGCGCCGACGTCGCGCAGATGCCGCAGCACCTGCCGGTAGGAGTCGACGAGCGTGGTCTCGGTGTAGGCGACCTCCCGCTCCCGGCAGAACTCCCGCACCAGCGGCGCCGCGGCGCGCAGCGACGGGCTGGGCATGCTCGGGAACAGGTGGTGCTCGATCTGCAGGTTCAGCCCGCCCAGAACCGTGTCGACGAACCGACCACCGCTGACGTTGCGCGAGGTGAGCACCTGCCTGCGCAGGTAGTCGAGCTGCTCGGCGTCGGTGACCACGGGCATGCCCTTGTGGTTCGGGGCGAACGCGCAGCCCATGTAGGCGCCGAACAAACCCTGGTGCACCGCGACGAACGCGAGCGCCTGCAGGGGCGGCAGCACCACCAGCACGACGGCGACGTACGCCACCAGATGCGCGACGAGCAGGCCCGCCTCGACCGGCCGGGTGCGGTAGGACTCGCGCAGGGCCATGACGCTGTACACGTGCAGCGCGATCCCCTGCAGCAGGAGCATCGGGAAGAACAGCACCGCCTGGTGGCGGGCGACCGCCCGCCCGACGACGCTGGCGCGGGCGCGGGCCTGGGCGCGGGTGAACGCCAGCGCGCCGTCACCGATGTCGGGATCGCGGTCGGAGTGGTTGGGATGGGCGTGGTGGCGGTTGTGCTTGCCGACCCACCAGCCGTAGCTCAGCCCGATCGCCGCGTTCGCGCACAGGACGCCGAGCACGTCGTCCGCGCGGCGGGACCCGTACACCTGCCGGTGCCCGGCGTCGTGGCCGAGGAAGCCGATCTGCGTGAACACGGCCGCGAGGAACACCGCCGTCGCGAGCTGCCACCACGACGCCCCGAGCAGGACGAACGCCGTGCAGCCGCCGACCCACGCCACGGCGCACGCCGCGATGCGGACCCGGTAGTGGTGGGGCCGCCGGGCCATCCGGCCGGCGGCCCGGACGCGTCGGGACAGCTCCGAGTACTCGCTGCCGACAGTGCGCACTGTGGTGCCTCTCAGGTCGCCGAACCGGGGACGTCGCCGAGGTTCTGGGCGATCGGATGACACGAGCGTCGCAGCCCGGGGGCCGCGCTGTCCACCGTACGCCGCGGACCACCGGCCGTGCTTCCCGACGATGGGGGGTCGCTGCCGGCGCCGACCCCCCGAGCGGTCGGCACACCGGTTGTGTTCTCCGCACATCGGTTGCAACCCCTGTGCCGCGTACACAACCGCTGTGCGAGCGGGCGGATCTGCGGCCCTGCTACAGGATCCGTGCGTTCCGGGCCGCGTGCACCGCGGCGGTCCGGTTG
>JAKDLE010000104.1 GCA_030453005.1 Pseudonocardia sp.
GCTGCCCCACGCGACCGCCCGATGATCCAGCGGCGCGCGCGTGTCGCGCAGTGCCCTGGCCGCGAGCGCGGCCGCCGGCCGGTCGAGGTCGGCGGCCACCTCCGCGAGCTGCGCGGCCTGGGTCCTAAGCGCCCCCGGTGTGGCCGCGACGGCGAGCCACGGCACGGGGCCGCCGGTGATCAGCGGCGGCGGATCGGTGACCCCAGCCGCACCGAGGGGCTCGGGGCCGGCCTGCTCGGGACCGGCCTGCTCGGGGGCCTGCTCCAGCACGACGTGCGCGTTCGTCCCCGACACCCCGAACGACGACACCGCCGCCCGCCGAGGCCGCTGCAGCTCCGGCCACGGCCGGGCGGAGCCTGAGACGGTCACGGCGCCTGTGGTCCAGTCCACCACCGAGGTCGGGTCGTTCCCGCCAAGCGAGCCCGGCACGATCCCACGCTCCAGCGCGGTCACCGCCTTGATCACCCCGGCCACCCCGGCGGCGGCCTGGGTGTGGCCGATGTTCGACTTGACCGAGCCCAGCCAAACCGGGCGGTCCGCCGGGCGCGCCCTCCCGTAGGTGGCCAGCAGCGCGTTGGCCTCGATCGGGTCACCCAGCGCCGTACCGGTCCCGTGGCCCTCCACCAGGTCGACGTCGTCGAGCCCGAGATCGGCCGCCGCGACCGCCGCGCGAATCACCCGCTCCTGCGCCGGGCCCGAGGGCGCGGCCATCCCGTTGGAGGCCCCGTCCTGGTTGATGGCCGAGCCGCGGACGATCGCGCGCACCCGCCGCCCGTCCCGCTCGACGTCGGACAGCCGCTCCAGCACCACCATCCCGACGCCCTCCGACCAACCGGTGCCGTCGGCACCGTCGGCGTAGGACTTGCACCGGCCGTCCGCGGCCAGCGCCCGCTGCCGGGAGAACTCGACGAACAGGCCCGGCCCCGGCATGACCGTGACACCGCCGACGATCGCCCGGTCGACCTCACCGGACCTCAGGGCGGAGCAGGCGCTATGCAGCGCGACCAGCGACGACGAGCAGGCCGTATCCACTGTGACCGCCGGGCCCTCCAGACCGAGGAGGTAGGCGAGCCTGCCCGAGAGCACGCTGGCCGCGTTGCCCATCGTCAGGTACCCGTCGAGGCCGTCGGGCACCTCGGTGAGCCGGGCGGCGTAGCCCTGCGGCACCATGCCGATCCACACACCGGTGTTCGACCCGGCGAGCGCGCGCGGTGAGGTGCCGGACCGCTCGATGGCCTCCCACGCGACCTCCAGCACGAGGCGCTGCTGAGGGTCCATCGCCACCGCCTCGCGGGGTGAGATCCCGAACAGGTCGGGATCGAAGCCCGCGGCGTCGTCGAGGAACCCGCCGCGCACGCACGTCGTCCGCCCGACCGTGTCGGGGTCGGGATCGTAGAGGCCGTCGACATCCCACCCGCGGTCGCGCGGGAACTCACCGATCGCGTCGCCGCCGGCCACGACCAGGTCCCAGAGGTCCTCCGGCGAGGCCACCCCGCCGGGGAACCGGCACCCCATCCCGACGATCGCCACCGGTTCGCGGCGGGCCGCCTCCGCGTCCCGCAGCAGGCGCTGGGTCCGGCGCAGATCGGTCATGACACGGTTGAGGTAGTCCCGCATCCTGGCGTCGTCGTTGGCCATGCTGTCGTGCCCCCTTGGGTACGTGCTCGGTTGCCGCCGCGTACTCAGCCGGCCCCGAGCTCCTTGTCGATCAGCGAGAACATCTCGTCGTCGGTCACCGAGCCGAACTGGTCGTCCTCGGCGGTGCGCGCCGGATCCCGGCGTGTGTCGTAGCGACCGAGCATCTGCCGCAGGCGGACGCGGATCTCGCCCTGCTCCGGCGCGGTGTCGGGCACCTGCGCCAGCGCGGCCCCCAGCCCGTCGCGGGCACGTGTGCCCGCGACTGCGCCTGGAACCGGACCCGGTCCGCCATCCCCTCGCGGTCGGCGAGCTCGGTGGCGAGTTCCACGTCGTGTGCGCTGATCGACACCCCGACCACGTCGGCGCCGGTCGCGCGGTCCAGGTCGATCGACGGCCGCCCGGTCCCGCAGGCCCACGTCCGGGATCCGGCCCGCGTCGCGGCCGAGAGCGCCTCGATCATCATCGCCGTGAAGCGCGCCGAGGCCTGAGCGACCGTCGCCGGGTCGCCGGGGCAGTCGCAAGAGCCGTAGTGCATACTCCCGCCGAAGTACCGGGTGAGGAACTCGTCGGTCCGACGTAGAAGGTGCGACGTCGTCTGTCGTCGCCAAGGCCGCTCCCGCGCTCGAATGGATGTCCGTCCCGGGCCCGACGGCGTCGGTGGACTGCATAAATGTCGGTCCGGCCCCTAAATCGAGCCTTGTGTCGATTGGGCGTCCCGCCGGTCGCCGGTGCGACCTGAACCGGGTCAGTGCGTCCGCACGGGGAGCCGGGCCACCCGCGCCATCCCCGGCCGGGCGGTCCGTACCGGGTCACCGTCGAGCCTCAGCTCGGGAAAGCGGCCGAACAGCGAGGACAGGGTCACCGCCGCCTCCTCACGGGCGAGTGCGGCCCCGAGGCAGCGGTGGATCCCGTACCCGAACCCGACGTGCCCCTCGCCGCGCCGACCGGCCTGCCGCGCGACGTCGAACCGCTCGGGGTCCGGCCGATCGGCAGCGTCGCGGTTGGCCGCGGCCAGCACCGGCTGCACCACCGCACCGGCCGGGATCGTCACCCCGCCGACCTCGACGTCCTCGACCGCGTAGCGGACCCGGATGACATGCACCGGGGAGAACAGCCGCATCAGCTCGTGCACCGCCGCCGGCCAGCCGGTCGGGTCGCGGCGCAGCCGGGCGAGCTGCTCGGGATGCCCCAGCACGGCGAGCACCGAGTTGGTGATCAGATGCGTGGTGGTCTCGTGTCCGCCGATGAGGAGGGTGGCGATCAGGCTGCTCATCTCGGCGTCGGAGAGCCGGTCGCCCTCGTCGCGCGCCTGCACCAGCGCGGTGACCAGGTCACCGGCCGGGTCACGACGGCGGGCCGCGATCAGCGCGTGCACCGACTCGGTCATCTCAGTGAACGTGGCCGACAGGTCGGTCATCGTCATCACCGACTCTCCCCAGCGCAGCCAGACCGCCTGATCGGCCGCGGGCACCCCGACCAGCTCGCAGATCACCGCGCTCGGCAGCGGGTAGGCCCGCGCCTCCACCAGCTCGGCCCGCGTGCCGAGACCGTCGAGCAGGCCATCGACGATCCGCTGGACGTGCGGGAGAACGTCGGTGACCCGCCGGACGGTGAATGCGCGCGACACCAGCTTGCGCAGCCTGGTGTGCTCGACGCCGCCCGCGTCGAGGATCGAGTCGGTGAGCGGGCGGGCCACCTCTTCACTCACGCCGAGCTGGGCCAGCACCGCGTCCCGCACGCTCCGGTCCCCGACCGGGCTGGTCCGCAGGCGTGCGTCGCTGAGCACGAACCGCACGTCCTGAGCACGGGTGACGTACCAGGCGGGCGAGCCGTCCAGGGTGGTGCCGAGCACTGGGGGGCCGAGCCAGGCCGACCATCCGCCCGGGTCGGCGACGGCAGGATCAGTGAGCGACGGGCCGCGTTGAGTCGTGGTCATCGGATGGTCCTCTCTGAGGTTGCTCGACCGGTCGAGCCCGAAGATGCATGATCAACGAGGTGGGTCAGGGACCCGGTAGCCGGCCGCGACGGTGGAGGCGATCGTGGTGAGCGCGGCCCCGGGTGGATACGCGACCGACCAGGTACCGCTGCTCGGCGACGGTCAGATCGGTACGCAGGCAGCCCGCATCGCGCAGCAGGGTGAGCTGCTCGCTGAGCACGGCGTCGCGCCGCGTGCGGAACGCATCGAGCTGCCCGAAGACCAGCTGCGCGAGATGGCCGAGGACCGCGTCGTCGCCCACGTGCACGGCGCGAGTCACCGGGTCGTCGGCGATGTCCTCGTAGGTCCCGCGCTGCATGTCGCCGGGAAGCACGGCGTGCGGATCGGCGTCCATCCGATCGGCGACCCCGTCGACGAGGCGTCGCTGGGCACGCAGCAACATGGCCATGAACGGGTCGTCCTTGCTGCGGACGTGCAGGTAGACAGTGCCCTTCCCGACGGCCGCCGCACACGCCACGTCCTTGATCCTGACCCGCCGGTACCCGAACCGGACGAGCAGCGATCCGGCAGTGTCGAGGATGCGGTCAACACGTCCGCTCATGGACGATTTCCGAGCAGCCCGGCTCAGCGGATACGGACCGGCAGCTCTCCGACCAGACGCATGCCGGGCGACGACGTCCTTACCGGATCGCCGACGAGTGCCAGGTCGGGGAAGCGGGTGAACAATGTGCTCAGCAGGATCTCCATCTCCTGCCGGACCAACGCGGAGCCCAGGCAGTGGTGGATGCCGTGGCCGAATCCGACGTGACCCCCTCCGCGGTGCGCGGCCCGCCGTGCGACGTCAAGGTTGTCCGCGTTCGAGTACTCGCGGGGGTCGGTGTTCGCCGCGAGGAGCACCGGCTGCACCATCTCCCCTGCGCGGATCGTGACGCCGGCCAGCTCGACATGCTCCGTCGCGTACCGCATCCGCGTGATCTGCACCGGCGAGCACATCCGCATCAGCTCGTTCACGGCGACGGGCCAACCTTCCGGCTCGCGACGGAGGCGGTCGAGCTGGTCGGGATGCTCCAGCAGGGCGATCACGGAGTTCGCGATCAGATGCGCGGTCGTCTCGTGTCCTGCGGCGACGAGCGCCAGGACGAGGCTGACCATCTCCTCGTCGGCGAGCCGGTCGCCGTCCTCCTCCTGGGCCTGCACCAGCCCGGTGACCAGGTCCCCGGTCGGCTCGGCTTGCCGCGCACGGATCAGCGCCCGAACGTTCTCGACCATCCCCTGCCGAGCGTCGGGCACCCGCTCCGGATCCATCTTGCACAACACCGCGCTCCACCGCCGCCAGTCCGGCCGATCGGCTTCGGGCACCCCCACCAGCTCACAGATCACCGTGATGGGAAGCGGGTAGGCCAGCTCGTCCACCAGATCGACGGTCTCCCCGCGGTCCACGGCGTCGAGGAGGCGGTCGGTGATCTCCTGCACCCGGGGTCGCAGGTCGGTGACGCGCCGCATGGTGAACGCGCGTGACACGAGCTTGCGCAATCTGGTGTGGTCGGCGCCGCCCCTGTCGAAGACGGAGTCGGTGAGCGGCCCACCCTCCTCCGTCGACATCCCAAGGCTCTCGAGGAGGGCCTTGCGGAGGTCGACGGCGCCGAGTATCCCGTCCGGACTCGTCACGAACCGCGGGTCGCCCAACACGAACCGGACGTCCTCGGCGCGCGTGACGTACCAGGCCGGTGAGCCGTCCATCGCCCGGCCCTTCACCACGGGTCCCTCCTCCCGCACACGCCCCCAGACGCCCATCGGGTCGGTGGCGACGGTGGGGTCCAGCAGGTCGGGTTGCATCGGAACCTCCACATTTCGGTGCGCTCACCGGACTAGGTGACGCCGTTCCTCGACGACGCGTTCGGAGGGATTCCCGTCCGGTTTCGTCGACGAGGGCCAAGGTCGAACGACGATGAACATCCATCCGGCTCCTAAATCGAGCCTTGTTCCACCTCAGCGGGGCGGATGCCACGGTGGCGCGGCGGTCGGCACGATCGCGTCGACGTCGGAGTAAGCGCTACCGGACCGGACCAGCTTCAACGTGCGATCGTTGGCGAGCTCACCAGATAACGGAGACGCCAGGAGTTCACCTGACTTCGGCGGCGTCGAGCGCCCGCCGACCAGTCAGATCGGCTTGAACGCCGCGAGCGCGGGATCGGGCGCGATGGGGTCGAGCATGGCTCGGGACACGTGTGGTCCCGCTTCGTTGGTCAGCACGTCGACGCCCAACAATCGGGAGAGGTGCTCGTGCAGGACCAGCCCGCCGAGTCGCGTGGCGGTGTAGACGGCAGCTCTGGTCCGCGCGTCGGTCAGGCCGGACCTGTCGACGAGGTAGCGCTCGACGAGCTCGACCATCTCGTCGAAGACGGCCGCCGCCGCGGGCGAGCCGTCGACCAGTGCTCGGGCCAGATACTTCACCACGGGCTGGGACGCCTCGTACACGGTCCCGAGGAAGGCGGGCTCGCCAAGGCGATGATCGTCGAGGCCGGCCTCGGCCTGGGTGTGGAAATACTCCAGAACGTGCCGATCGCACGCGTCTCTCAGCCCGTCCTTCGTGCCGAAGTGGTGCTGTACCAGCGCCGGTGAGAAGCCCGCCCGCTCGGCGATGGCGCGGATCGTGGCGCCCGAGACGCCCCGGGCGCCGAACTCCACCAGCGCGGCGTCGCGGATTCGAGCACGGGCAGTGAGGTCCTCGACTGGCGGCACGACCAGCAGTCTATACACACATACAGTCAGCCATACAGACAATCAATGGATCTTGATGAAACCTGACCGATCGGGTGACCCGATCTGGACCCGCCGCGATTCAGGCCACCGGGCCCAACGGGGCCGAGCCAACTGGGTCGATCCTCGGCTGGTCGGAGGGATGGAATACCGGACGTTCGGCCCGGACGGCGCCTTCCGCCACCCCTCGCGGCGTGGCCTGCGCCCGGGCCGAGAACCTCACGAGGTGCGACGGCCCTACCCCCGGCCAGCCACCTACGGGTTCGGTGAGCGGGATCAGGGGAACTGGGCAGGGTCGATAATCGAGGGTGCGGCCATCGCGTGATCCATCTTCTGTGGCTGTGAGAGGTTCCAGAAGATCACGCGATGGCCGCCATACACGACGCCTCGCCCGTAGTGAAGCCGCCATCGCGGTAGCTGTCTGCCTCGCACGGCTTACCTGGAGCACTGATCCTGTAGGTGCCGATACGTCATAGGACTCGGGGTGTCGACGACGCCTGAAACTGAGCAGGTGCCGACGGGGGTGGATTCGAGCGACCGTCGCAACGATGACCGGATGATGGTGTCACGAGGCCGCCCATGAGTTCGGCGGGTGTTCGCCAGCCGAGCGTCTTTCGTGGGCGGTCGTCGAGGCGGGACTCGACGGCGCGCAGAGTGTCGAGGCTGTGAGTCGACAGGTCGGTGCCCTTCGGGGAGTACTGGCGCAGCAGGCCGTTGGTGTTCTCGTTCGTGCCGCGCTGCCACGGGCTTGCCGGGTGGACGAAGAAGATCCCTTCGCGGAAGTGCTCGACGAGCAGGTGATGGTGGGCCATTTCCGATCCCTGATCCCAGGTCAACGTCAGCCGCGCCTGCGGAGCCAGGCCAGACAGCGCCACGACCAGCGAGTCGCGCAGCTGGACCGCACCCACCGCGAACGGCAAGCCGTCTACCTGCAGGTTCAAGTTCGCAAAATGCCAAGCTGGGTGCACCTCGCAGGTTCGACTCCCGCCAGGACACCGCCGGGGCGGCGACTGCAGTACGCACGCCGAATGAGCGCGTGAGGCCGCCGCCACCGGCGAATCCCGATGCCGACGTGGCCGATCGCCACCCGCCGCCACGTACGCGCCCCCGACGGCCCACATGCCGACGTCGGGCACACCGCCAACTGGCTGAGCCTGGGGCCCGGGCCGGGTACCGCGTCGTCGGCACAGGCCAGTGCAGAGACGGACACTGGACCGTCGTGGACGAGAACCGAGTCGGCCATGCCGACCCCTTGACCGGACCGAGCTGATCATCGGCGGGCGACCATGGCGCCGGACCATCCGCCACCAGGCGCGCCGAAGGGTCGTCAACCGCCGCCAACCGGCCCCGAAGCCTGGAGCAGACCGTGACCCCATTTCGCCGGCTCCGACGCCGTGCTCCAGATTTGCTCCAGAACCCCGTGCACGGGCGTGTTCGATGATCCACTCGAAGATCATCTAAAGATGGTCAGCGGGTCCCCGTGGTCGACTATTACCGCAGTTCAGCAACGCGAAACGGGCGGTTCCCCGTCGACAGGAACCGCCCGTTTCGACCGTCGGGACGACAGGATTTGAACCTGCGACCCCTTGACCCCCAGCGTGGCCCGAAGAGCGTGCTGACC
>JAKDLE010000978.1 GCA_030453005.1 Pseudonocardia sp.
TGGAGGCGTTCGCACTGCGGTGCCGCACCGAGGGCATCATCCCCGCGATCGAGTCGGCGCACGCGATCGCGGGCGCGGTGCGGCTCGGGCGCGAGCTCGGGCCCGACGGCATCGTGTTGGTGAACCTGTCGGGGCGCGGCGACAAGGACGTCGACACGGCCGCGAAGTGGTTCGGCATGATCGCCGGGGGGGAGAGTGCCGAGGACGCGAGCGGCACGGCGATCGCCGAGGGTGCCGTGTCGCCGTCCGCGGCCCCGTCCCCCTCCGCCGCGGCGCCCGAGACCGGAGACGACGGGAGCGTGCAGCGATGAGTGGTGCCGAGGGCGTCTTCGCCGAGTGTCGGGCGCAGGGGCGTGGGGCGCTGATCGGGTACCTGCCCGCGGGCTACCCCACCGTCGACGGGTCGGTGGAGCTGATGAGCGCGATGGTCGAGGGCGGGTGCGACCTGCTGGAGGTCGGTGTGCCCTACTCCGACCCCGTCATGGACGGGCCGGTGATCCAGGCCGCCGCCGAGACGGCGCTGCGCGCGGGCATGCGGCTGCGCGACGTGCTCACCGTGGTCGAGCGGGTCACCGCCGCGGGTGGGCGCGCGGTCGTGATGACCTACTACAACCCGGTGCTGCGCTACGGCGTCGACGCGTTCGCCCGCGACCTCGCCTCGGCGGGCGGCCTCGGGGTGATCACCCCGGACCTGATCCCCGACGAGGCCGACGAGTGGCTCGCCGCCTCCGACGCCCACGGCCTGGACCGGGTCTTCCTGGTCGCGCCGTCGTCCACCGAGGAGAGGATCGCCTCGACGGCGGCGGCGAGCCGAGGCTTCCTCTACGCCACGTCGACGATGGGCGTCACCGGCGCCCGCGACACGGTGGCCACCGCGGCGCCGGAGATCGTCGCGCGCTGCCGTCCGCACACGGACCTGCCGATCGGAGTGGGTCTCGGCGTGCGCTCGGGGGCGCAGGCCGCGGAGGTCGCCGCGTTCGCCGACGGGGTGATCGTCGGCTCGGCGTTCGTCACGGCCGCGGAGAGCGGCGGGCCGGCGGGCGTGCGAGCCCTGGCCGCGGAGCTCGCCGCCGGCGTGGAGAGTGCCGGGCTGTGCGCCCCGCACCTCGTCTGACCTGAGTCCGCGACGCCGGCCGCCGACGTGATCGTCAGTTCGGAGCAGCGGCCGCGCTCCGACCCGCCTTGGGGTTCCGAGGCGACGATCAGGGGACGGGGGCGCAGGGACGGGGCGCAGACCTGCGAAACGACGATCCTCGTCTCGGAACGCTCCGGCGTGCCCGGACACGGTGAGCGTTCCGAATCAGTGATCGACGACGGACCGGGCCGGGGCCGATGGGCACCGGCGGATACCGTGGGCCCGTGAGTCCCACCGTCACGACCCTGCTGGCCGCCATCCCCAGCCCGGACCGAGGGGTCTGGATGCTCGGCCCGATCCCGATCCGGGCGTACGCGCTGTGCATCATCGCCGGGATCATCGTGGCGGTCATGTGGAGCGAGCGGCGGTTCGTCGCCCGCGGTGGCGAGGCGGGCGTCGTCACCGACGTGGCGGTGTGGGCGGTGCCGTTCGGCCTGGTGGGCGGGCGGGCGTACCACGTGGCCACCGACTGGCGCACCTACTTCGGTCCGGGCGGCGAACCGATCGAGGCGCTCTACA
>JAKDLE010000979.1 GCA_030453005.1 Pseudonocardia sp.
GGCCCGATTTTTCTTGCCGATTGCGGACACCAGCTCGTCGTAGTCGACGCCGCTGTTCCCCAGTTCGTCGACGATGGCCGCCACCTGCGAGCGGCTCAGCGGAAGCCCCTGGTGAGGATCACGGGAGCGGGTACCCGTGCTCTCGTGTCCCTACTCGGACGCTCCCTCCCCGGCACCCGCGCCCAGTACCTACCCGCGCTGCGGGCCGCGCGTGTCCGGCTCATTGCCTGCGGAGTGGCGGCGGTACTGTGGAGCGACGGGTGAAAGGCATCGGTCGGGCGCCCCCGACGTGGCAGTGGTGCCGCCACGGCCACGCCTGCTGAACCGGTCAGCCCGACGGGCGGTGTAGTTCCTGCTCCAGCCGCGCGGCGAGTTGCACGGCTCGCTCGATCTCGGCGCGTCGGTTGGAGACGCTTTCGATGTTGAGCCCGAACGGGATGCCGAGTCGCCGGCAGTACGCGATGAGGTCGAGGGCGCAGGAGAGGGACTGGTCGTAGGAGGTGGTGAGCACGTCGTCAGAGTGCTTCATCTCGTTCTGGATCCAGCGGGGCACGTCGACGCCGAGCCAGGTCAGGAACTCCAGGGTCTTCATTGAGCCCACGACCGTGAAGGTGAACACGATCGGCGCCGGGTCGACGTCGCGGGCGGCGCACTCGACGTGGTAGTCGGAGACGGTGTTCTTCGCCGCGTTCACGTCGTAGACGACCTGGGTGACGAAGAACGTGCAGCCGGCGTCCTGTTTCGCGAGGAGCCGCAGGTGCTCGTCGCCGCTGCGGGTGTGGCGTTCTGGAATGGCGACGCCACCGAGCGCGAGCTGCGGCCTCACCTGCGCCCGTAGCTCGTGCGCGTGCTTCAGCGACATCGCCACCTCCTTCTCACGTGTGGAGGCGCCGACGAACACCGACAGCGCGCGGTCGGGATCCTGGGCGTCCAACCACGCCCGCAGGTCGGGCTCGGGATATTTCCCCACGACACGGAAGACCACGGTGGGGGCGGTCCAAGCGGTGAGGTGCCGCGTGAGGTAGTCGGCCGGGTCCATCGTCGAGAGGAACGGGAAGGGCCGCTGCTCGGAGTTGCGGTCGCTCTCGTCGTCGATGTCGTAGAGCACGAGGCCATCGAGGGCCAGCGGACGGAGCCGGTCCAGTGTGGCGTCGGCGATCTCTTGGGCCCGCTCCGGCGGGGTCGACTGCCGGGGCGGGGTGATCGCGAAGAGCAGGAACTCACCGTTGCGTTCCGAGATGCGACGTCGAAGATCCATGACGGCAACCGTACGGGCGAGCATCTCCAGTGTCGAAAGAGGATCGTGCACGTGGCCCGCGGCCGCTGTTCAGCCCGGAGCTCCGGCTACTCAGAGCGAGGTTGTTCGGCGGCGGCTCACCAGGCACCAGGCCGCCCTGCCCGACACCACCGACTGCTGGGCCGACCTCACCGCCGGACGGTCCACGCCGCGCGGTGGGGCTGCTCCGCCCGGACGTGGTGGTCATCGACGGCGCGACGGGGATCTGGCCGTGCGCGCCTCGACCGTGATCCTGGCGGTCGCCGCCACCGCGTCGACGGTGACGGGCTCGACCGGCGAGTCACTGCTGGTCGCGACGGTCGTCTCGGCGGCCGGGTTAGCAGGGCGCCGACACGACCGTGTGGCTCGCCGCCG
>JAKDLE010000980.1 GCA_030453005.1 Pseudonocardia sp.
ACTCCGGACCACCGATCACCGGCGCAGTCAGCTGCCGCGCCCCCACCACCACCCGCTCCTCGGTCGCCAACTGCGCGAGGGTGGCATAGCGCTCGTCGATGTGCGGCCGGAAGATGCTCCGCCCGTCCTCGCTGCGGCGCAGCTGCGCCGGGACGGTCACCGGGTCCGGCGCGGTCAACAGCGCGACCCCGTGCCCGTTGCCCGGCTCGACCGCCTCGCGGGCCAGCGCCTCCATGTACACCGGCCTCGCTTGCCCGGCCACGTCCGTCGGCAGCGCCCCGACCCGGCGGTCGATCGCCGCGACCAGGTTCCCGACCGTCCACGTCGCGTACTCGTGCTGCACGTCCGAGATCGCCGCGGCCAACAACGCGGCCCGCTGCTCGGGCACCGCCGGGTCCAGCCGCAGTCCGGCCACCACGTCCGGATGACCGGCCACCGTGGCCGCCTCGGCCGCGTCGGCCACCGCCTCCACGCAGGCCACCAACCGAGCCGACCGGTCGGCGTCCAGCTGACCCCATGCGGCCACTGCGGCTGGCCCCGCCGCGGCGTTGTCCTTGGGCTTGCGCGTCGCCAATGACGCGTCGGTCATGATCGCCTTCATCGCGGCCGCGTCGGGCTCACGGCCGTTACGTGCGATGTAGGTCGCGGTCAGCTCCTCGGCCTTGTCCAGGGTCTGGGCACGCCGAGTGGAGGCGTCCGCGCACAGCTCCGGGTCGACGCCGACGATCTCGCGGGCCTTCCCGTCGCCGCGGTCGGCGAAGACCACCCCCCGAGCGGCCACGACCTCCTCCTCCAGGGCGCGCTCGTAGGCGGTGGCGATCGCCTCCTTCACCGGGCGGATACCCCGCCCATCCAGCGCCCGGATCAGCCCGTCCGACAGCGTGCGGAGCCGGTTGAGGACCGCGACGTGGGTGTGCAGCTGGGGTTCCTTCTCCCGGTTCGTCGAGTGCTTCCACCCCGTCCAGATCAACCCTGCCCCGGCCTCATACCGGCCCACCGAGCGGCCGTCGGTGGTGCGGCCGTGGTAGCCGGTGCGGGTGTACCCGATGTGCTCCTCGGCATAGGCCATCGCGACCTCGACCGCCCGGTCATGCGCCGCCGCCACCTGCGCGGCGCCCTCGACATCACCCGCGGCCAACAGCGCCGCGTAGTAGACCGACACCGACTTGGGTGGGGCGAAGGTGAAGTCGTAGTAGGCCACCGCGCGCCGGCCGTCGGTGGCCGCGGCCAACTCGATCTCCCGCCGGCGCTCCGGGGTGGCGTCCGGTTCCGCGGCCAGCCCGGCCTCGATCCGGGCCGCGGTGTCCTTGAACTTGCGCGGCGCCCGCCCCAGCGACTCGCCGGTGCGCGGGTCTTCGAGCTTGCCGAACACCGACCGGACGAACCCCTCCGAGGCCTGCGCACCCTCCTCGATCCCGAACAGACCCAGCCCACGCCCGCCCCAGCGCCCCGGCGGCTCGCCGTACTCGACCGCTGCCCCGAAGTAGCGGGCCGCACCCCGGCAGTGGTCGGAGCCCACCTCGGCGCCGGCGGTGCGCTCGTGCGCGTGCTCCGCGGTCTGCTCCCGGGCCCGGTCCTGGTCGAGGTCGGGCGCATGCTCGTGCCCGGCGCAGCCGCTACCCCGAATCAGGTAGTCCACCGCCCCCGAGC
>JAKDLE010000981.1 GCA_030453005.1 Pseudonocardia sp.
TCGGCGCCGACGAGGGCGATCTCGGGATCGAACCGACGGTTCCACCATCCGCCGACGACCCGGACGTCCGGGAATGGCAGGGCACCGTCGGAGCAGGCGAGTTCGAGCGACTGCCGTCCGAGGGGCTCGCCCGCGCGGCCGCGCCACGACGTCCAGCGGCGCTGGATCAGTTCGAACGCGGCGCGCGCCCGTCCGCGCCGGCTCAGATCGTGGGCGTCTCGCAACATCGCGAGGTAGAGGCGGAGGCTGGGATCGGCCACCCGGTGCAGCGCGGGCCGGCCCGGCCGGGTCGACAGCGGCTCGTCGACCGCGAGCACACGCTTGTCCGCGACGAGGCGTCGCAGCAGCGGCGAGAGCGACCCCGAGGGTACGGGCGCCCGCCCGTTTCCCGCCGCGGCCGCGATCGTGGCATGGGTGCGCTCACCGCTACCCACGGCCTCCAGTACCCGGCGAGCCTGGTCGGGAACGGGGAACTCCGCGAGCAACGACGCCTCGGGAACGCCGAACACCGCGGCGGCGGGGTCGTCGCACTCCTGCTCGAGGAACTCCAGTGCAGGAACACCGGTCGGCCAGCTGCGGAGGACACCCGGCAGCCCACCGGACACGAGGTGGGCGTCGATCGCGTCGCCTGCCGTCAGCCCGGTCGCGTCACCGGTCTCGGCCACGGTGAGGGGATCGAGCACGAGGGTGTCGGCCCGGCCGTAGAACGGCTGATCGTGCGCCGTCAGCCGCTCCATCATGTGCAGGTCACTGCCGAGGAGCAGCAGCAGCACCGGCTGCCCCGCCAGCAGACGGTCCCATGCGTTCTGCAAGGCGCCGTCGAACAGCGGATCCTGCTCGGCCAGCCAGGGGAGCTCGTCGAGCACGACCACGACGGGCTGGTGCGGCAGCACCGACGCGAGTGCGCGGAAGGCGTCAGGCCAGCCGGTGACGTCGTCCGGCACCAGGGCCGGGTCGGTCACGAGACCGGATGCGGTCAGGTCTCTCAGGAACTGCGAGAGCGCCTCGACCGGTGACGCTCCCTTGGTGGCCGCGCTAAACAGGTACGGCACCTGGGCGCGGTCGCAGAACTCCTGGACCAGGCGGGACTTGCCGACCTGCCGGCGGCCGCGCACGGCCACCGCCACCGCGTCGCCGACCGTCGCCACCCGGTCGAGACGCTTCCGGAGCAGGGCGAGTTCACGTTCACGCCCGACGAATCGACCCACCACACGGACCACCTCGATGACATCTATGTAGATGATAGCTACATACCACTCGGCCAGGTATACCCCCAAGGCCGATGCGTCCGCCCTCGCGGCCGAAGCCGGACTCGGAGTACCCGCCGAAGCGGGAGGTGGGGTTCGAAGCGGTTGAACGTGTTCGTCCAGACGGCGCCCGCCCGCAGGCGCTGAGCCGTCCACAGCGCCGGGGAGCCCTTGTCGGTCCAGACAGCCCGGAGGGGGTGTTGTTCGCCTTGGCGACGGCCTCGTCGGGGGTGCGGAAGGTGAGCACCGCCAGTACCGGGTCGACGATCTCCTCGCGCGCCACCCGCATCGTCTGCTCGACGCCGGAGAACACCGTGGGCGGGAAGAACAGGCCGCGTTCGGGGAGTGGGCAGGAGCTGGTCCAGCGCACCGCGCCCTCCGCGTCGCCCGCAGCGGCGAGG
>JAKDLE010000982.1 GCA_030453005.1 Pseudonocardia sp.
GCGGATCTATCGCGGCCTCAACACCCGCGAGCGCGCAGGCTGGGTGATGGGGATGACCCCGGCGCAGGCCGCGGTGGTGTTGGCGTTGTCCGTGCCGGTGCTGCTGGCGATGTCGGCGGGGCGGTGGGGGCAGGCGTTCACCTTGTTGGTGACCAACAGCGTCGCGGTGGCGCTGGTGGTCGTCCCGGTCCGGGGACGCCCGGCGCTGCGCTGGCTGGCGGATCTGGTGATGTTCCAGGCAGGAGTGCTGATGCGTTGGTCGGTGTGGCAGTCCAAGGCCGCGGCCGGGGTCCCGGGCCCCACCCACGAGCCGGATCTGCCTGGGGTGCTGAGCCGGTTGACGTTCCCGGACGGGCCGCCGCTGCGTGATCAGGGCCGGATCTGCTTGATCCACGACACCGCGGAGGGCCGGTGGGGTGCGACGGCACGGCTGACCCATACCGGGGTGGGGATGTTGTCCGACGCGGAGTGCGAGCGGCTCGCAGCCCGGCTGGGGAACCTGCTCATCGCGGTCGGGCACCGGGAGATCATCGACCGGATGTCGCTGCTGGTGCGGACCGTCCCCGACGACGGCGCGGAGTACGAGGTGTGGCGGGCCGCGCACGAGGATCCGCGGGCTCCGCACCTGGCCCGGTTGGCCACCGACGAGCTCGACCACAGCATCGGGTCGGTGTCGGTGCGGACCGAGTTGTTCGTGACGGTGTCGGGTACCGAGACCGCGCTGCGCCGCCCCGCGCAGGCCGCGGGCGGGGGGATCGCCGGGCGCGCCTATGCGCTCTACCGGGTCCTCGACGGAGTCGATGACCAGCTCAAGGCGCTCGGGGTGCGCACGGTGACCTGGCTGACCAGCCCCGGGTTGGCGGAGGCGATCCGGACCGGGTTCAACCCGGCGTCCTCGGCCGGGTTCAGCGCGCACCATCTGATCCATCCGGACCCGGCCGGGGAGACCGGGCTACCGATGAGCGATGCCGGGCCGACGCTGGTGCCCAGCCCGGCCGCCCGGTCCTATCACCACGACGGGTTCTCCTCGGTCGCCTACTCGGTGCTGCCCCCCGAGTCGGGTACCGCGTTCGGGTCACTGGGCCCGCTGCTGGCGGTGCGCACCGCCGGGGAGCGCCGCACCCTGGCCATCCACTATCAGGTTCTGAGCCCGCGTGCGGCGAACCGGGCGGTGCAGACCAACCGGTTCCGGCACAACGTGCTGTCGGACTACAAGGCGCAGAAGGGGTTCTCCACGACCGCGACCGACAGTCGCAAGGCCGCCGGCGCCCGAGCGCAGGAGTCCGCTGTCGCCGCCGGGCACAGCATGGTGCGGTACACGATGGCGGCGTCGATCACGGTCCCGGCCGGGTGGAACCTGGAGGACCACGCGGCGAAGCTGGAGAACGATTCCTCGGGCCGGTTCCGGCTGCTGCGTCTGGAGCTGGCGCAGGACGCGGCGTTCGTGTCCGCAGCCCTCCCGGTCGGGATCGGCCTGCCGCGGCTGCGGGGAGCGCTGGACTGATGAGGCGCAACCGCGACCGCAACGGGCACCGCTCCGCCGGGGACCTGCTCACCGCGTTCAGCTCCCCGCAGCATCCGTTCCCTATGCTCCCCACTGCCCCACCGGCCGAGGACCCGGACGGACGCGGCGTGCGAGACCGGGT
>JAKDLE010000983.1 GCA_030453005.1 Pseudonocardia sp.
TCTTGTAACACTGCTTGGTGGGGGGGCCCTGGGGTTGGTGGGTTTGGGCCTATTTCTTGGTCGGCCCCGACGACGTCGACGCGCTGTTCAAGGACGGCTCGATCGACCACGACGCCGCCCGTGACCTGCCCGCCAACACCGGGTTGCGCCTGCTCGGCGGCTCGTCGGCGGCGCTGGGCCGGGTCACGGCCGACAAGCGGGTGCGGTTGATCCGAGGCGACCGTGAGGTGTTCGGCCTGCACGGTCGCTCCGCCGAGCAGCGTGTGGCCCTCGACCTGCTGCTCGACCCGGACGTCGGCATCGTCTCCCTCGGCGGCCGGGCCGGTACGGGCAAGTCGGCACTGGCGCTGTGCGCCGGGTTGGAGGCGGTGCTGGAGCGTCAGCAGCACCGCAAGGTCGTGGTGTTCCGGCCCCTCTACGCCGTCGGCGGGCAGGAGCTCGGGTACCTGCCCGGCAGCGAGAGCGAGAAGATGGCGCCGTGGGCGCAGGCCGTCTTCGACACCCTCGGTGCGCTGGTCAGCGACTCGGTCGTGCAGGAGGTGATGGCCCGGGGGATGTTGGAGGTGCTCCCGCTCACCCACATCCGCGGGCGGTCGTTGCACGACGCGTTCGTGATCGTCGACGAGGCGCAGTCGCTGGAGCGCAACGTGCTCCTGACCGTGCTCTCCCGGCTCGGCACGGCGAGCCGCGTGGTGCTCACCCACGACGTCGCGCAGCGCGACAACCTGCGGGTGGGCCGCCACGACGGCGTCCAGGCGGTGATCGAGAAGCTGAAGGGCCACCCCCTGTTCGCCCACGTCACGCTGACGCGCAGCGAGCGCAGCCCGATCGCGGCACTGGTGACGGAGATGCTGGAGGGCCCCCAGGCGTAGTGCACCCCGCCGCTCATTGCAGTAAGGCCACCTTCACGCAACCTCGTTGCATGAAGGTGGCCTTACTGCAAGCACTACAGGCCGTGCGGGGTGCCCTCGGTGAAGCCCGCCGTCGTCTGGACGCCGACCGACGCCCGCTGCGCGAGCTCGTTCAGCGTGCGGGCTCCGGCGTAGGTCGCCGCGCTGCGGACGCCGGCGCAGATGCCGTCGAGGACGTCCTCCACCCCGGGGCGCTGGGGGTCCAGAAGCTGGCGCGAGCTGGAGATGCCCTCCTCGAACAGGCCCTTGAGGGCGCGCTCGAACCCGCCGTCGCCGCGGGTGCGGGCACTCACCGCCCGCTTGCTCGCCATCCCGAACGACTCCTTGTACGCCCGGCCCGCCTCGTCGCGCAGCAGGTCGCCGGGCGACTCGTAGGTGCCCGCCAGCCAGGACCCGATCATGACGGCCGACGCGCCCGCGGCCAGCGCCAGCGCGACGTCGCGGGGGTGGCGCACCCCGCCGTCGGCCCACACGTGCTTGCCGAGCTCGCGCGCCGCTGCTGCGCACTCGAGGACCGCCGAGAGCTGGGGGCGGCCGACGGCGGTCATCATCCGCGTCGTGCACATCGCGCCGGGCCCGACCCCGACCTTGACGATGTCGGCGCCGGCCTCGATCAGCTCGCGGGTGCCCGCGGCCGAGACGATGTTGCCGGCAACGATCGGCACCTGCGGGTCGAGCGCCCGCACGGCGGCGAGTGCGTCGAGCATCTTGGTCTGGTGGCCGTGGGCGGTGTCG
>JAKDLE010000984.1 GCA_030453005.1 Pseudonocardia sp.
GCCCTTGGTGGGACTCCCGTTCCCGTGAGGTCCGCGATCAGGGCAGATGAGCATGGCCGCGGGTCCGGTGCCCACGCGGCGGCGTGTCCGCCTCGGACTGCCCACGGTCGGCAAGGGGCGTACCGTCGGTAGCTGTCGCCCCAGACCCGGCGTCGGTTTCAACCTGCCTCGGCTAGGGTTTGGTGGCTTCTCCTCGCGCCATGCGTGGGTTGCGCTCCGAGCCCTCGCGGTGTTCGAGCCCCGCCGGACTGGATTTTGTTGGGTTTCGGCGGACGAACCACGAGCCGATGTAGTTCGTCGGCACGAGGAGAGAAGCGTATGACCGTCTCTGAACCCGGCCCGCACGATCTGGTGGCGCGCCCGGCGCGACATCAGGGCCTGTTGTACTCCTCCGCGGAGGAGTTGGCCGCTGCGGCGGTGCCGTTCCTGGGGGCGGGCATCAGCAACGGTGAGCGGGTGCTGGCCGTGCTCGACGCACCCGCCCGCGACGTGCTCGCCGACGGGTTGGGCGCGGATGCCACACAGGTGCTGTGGACCGATCCGGGCGACTGGTACACCTACCCCGCGCACGCGCTGCGCCGAGCGGCGGAGTTCGCCGCCGCGGGTCCCGACCCGATGCGGATGCTCGGCAACCCGTTCTTCACTACGCGGTCGGCCCTGGAGGCCACCGAGTGGGCCCGCTACGAGGCGCTGATCAACGTGGCGTTCCCCGACACCGCGGTGCTGTGCACCTACGACACCCGCACCCTGGACCCGCAGGTGCTCACCGGCGCCGGGCACACCCACCCGGTCCTGCGGGCGGGTGAGCAGGCCGGCCCCAGCGCCACGTTCGTCGACACCGAACAGTTCCTCACCCGCTGCGACACCCCCGCCCTGCCGCCGGCCCCGGCGCACGTACGGACCGTGTCGATCTCGGGCGCACCGGATCTGGCCGGGGCCCGCCGGTTCACCACGCAGCTGGCCGCCACCCTCGGGTTCGACGACCAGCGCTGCGCCGACGTGGCCACCGCGGTCAACGAGGCGGTCACCAACGCGATCGAGCACGGCGGCGGGCACGGTGTGCTGCGCGCCTGGACCGAACCGACCGACACCACCGCCGCGCGGCTGGTCATCGAGGTCGTCAACCCCGACGGGGACGGGCTCGACCCGTTCGCCGGGCACCTGCCCCCGACCCCGCACGGGCGCCGCGGTCGCGGGCTGTGGCTGATCCGCCAGCTCGCCGACCTGGTCCAGACCCGCCCCGCGCACCCCGGGGTCGTCCTACGCATGCACTGGTCGACCTGAAGATCTCGTGGCCCGGGACCAGCGGTCATTCGTCACAGACGGATCTTCTGGCTGCTCAAATGCGGGGCGTCCGGGCGGGTGCGACGGGCAGGGCGAGGGTGCCCGCGGCGATGCCGCGGGCCACATCCGACAGCCGCAGCCCGGCCTCCCGGGCGTGGGTGCGCAGCAACGCGAACGCGTCGTCGAGTTCGAGCCCGGTCCGCTCGGCGAGCAGGCCCTTGGCCTGCTCGATGACGATCCGGCTGTTGAGCGCGGACTGCAACTGCTCGGACAGCACCTCCGCGCGGGTGACCGCCCGTTCCTGCAGGATCCCGATCGTGGCCACATCGGCCAACGCCTGACACACCGTCGCGTCCGGGCC
>JAKDLE010000985.1 GCA_030453005.1 Pseudonocardia sp.
GGCTGCGGGTGCGGGAGCGCGAGCGGCGCGGCTTGCGCTCGGGCAGCACGACCTCCTCGGTGCGCGGGTTGCGGTCGCGCCCGCCCTTGTCGCGATCCCGCCTGCGACCGCCCTGGTCGCCCTCGGTGTCGACGTACTCGGCCTCCAGCCCGGCCCGGGTGCGCTGCGAGTGTGGCAGCCGTCCCTTGGCGTTCGTGGGGATCGACAGGTCGGCGTAGAGGTGCTCGGAGGTGGAGTAGGTCTCGGGGGCCTCCGGCTTGTCCAGCCCGAGGTCGTCGCTGATCGTCTTCCACTTGTGCAGCTCGTCCCAGTCGACGAGCGTGACCGCCAGGCCCGTCTTGCCTGCGCGGCCGGTGCGGCCGATGCGGTGGACGTAGGTCTTGGCGTCCTCCGGGCACTGGTAGTTGATCACGTGGGTGACGTCGGTGACGTCGATGCCGCGGGCCGCGACGTCCGTGGCCACCAGCACGTCGACCTTGCCGGACCGGAACGCGCGCAACGCCTGCTCACGGGCGCCCTGGCCGAGGTCGCCGTGCACGGCCGCGGCGGCGAAACCGCGGTCGGCGAGGTCGTCGGCCACGCGCTGCACGGTGCGCTTGGTCCGTGCGAAGATCATCGTGAGGCCCCGGCCGTCGGCCTGGAGCACGCGGGTGAGCAGCTCCACCTTGTCCATCGCGTGCGCGCGGTAGACGTGCTGCGTGGTGTTCTCGTGCGTGGAGCCCTGGTCGGCCTCCTCCGCGCGGATGTGCGTGGGCCGGTTGAGGAACGCGCGGCTCAGCGCGATGATCGGGCCGGGCATGGTGGCCGAGAACAGCATCGTGTGCCGCTCCTCGGGGAGCATCCGCAGAATGCGCTCGACGTCGGGCAGGAAGCCCAAGTCGAGCATCTCGTCGGCCTCGTCGAGGACGAGGGCCTTGACCCGGCCGAGCACGAGGTGGCGCTGCTCAGCGAGGTCGAGCAGGCGCCCGGGAGTGCCGACGACGACGTCGACGCCCTTGCGCAGCGCCGCGAGCTGCGGCTCGTAGGCCCGGCCGCCGTAGATCGCGGTGACGCGGACGCCGAGGTGACGGCCCGCGTCGGCGAGGTCCTGGGCGACCTGCACGCACAGCTCGCGCGTGGGCACGACGACGAGCGCCTGCGGCACGTCGCGGGTGCGGTCGGCGGCCTCGCCCTCGGCGGTGGCGGCGGGCTGCTCCGACGGCGGGGTGACGCGCTGCAGCAGCGGCACGCCGAAGCCCAGCGTCTTGCCCATGCCGGTGCGCGCCTGGCCGATGACGTCCTCGCCCGCGAGCGCCAGCGGGAGCGTCAGCTCCTGGATCGCGAAGGTGTGCACGATCACGACGAACAGCAACACCAGCGTCGCGAAGATGTCGATCCAGCGCTTGCCGCGCTTGGACGCGTTGCTCCACACCAGGTCAACCGTGATGTGGGTGCCGCGGTAGCTGGTCGCGGCAATCCCCCAGAAGATCAGGGTGCCGAGCAGCAACTTGCCGAAGTCGTAGCTGTCCGGGATCGCGGTGTCGAAGAACTTGCGCAGCACCACCGCGACGAAGATGTCGAGCGCGACGATGCCGATGAACAGCGCCGCCAGCCATTCGATCGTGTCGATCGTGCGGTCCATGAAGTCGCGCTTCATGGACCGCG
>JAKDLE010000986.1 GCA_030453005.1 Pseudonocardia sp.
CGGCGTAGCCGAACGCGGTGTCCACCCCCCACTCACGCAAGCGTCCGAGCAGGTGATCAGCGACGTTTGGTGTGGCCATGGTTCCTCCCTGGAGACTCGCCCGAGCAGTGCGGGCCCGCTCGTCTCCGGGTAGATACCCGCAACCGTTGCGTTTACACAGCCCCGGACCGTGGGGATCTTCCCCTGGCCTGCCTACCCGCCCGACGACCGCAGCCGGACCATCCCGTTGCCGGTGGTGACGGTGCCGATGACGGCGGCGTCGTGCCCTTCGGCGCGCAGCGACGCGGCCGCCTCCCGCGCGGCGTCCGGGTCGGCGCCGAACAGCAGCCCGCCGGAGGTCTGCGCGTCCGCGAGCAGCATCACCAGCAGCTCCGCGGTCTCCCCCGCGTCGAGGTGCGCGCGCGCCCATTCGAGGTTGCGCTGCGACCCGCCGGGTAGGTGACCGGCCTCCGCGAGCGCGCGGGCACCGGGCAGCAGCGGCACGTCCGGCACGGTGATCTCGACGTCCACGTTCGACTCGACGGCCATCCGGCCGAGGTGGCCGAGGAGCCCGAACCCGGTGACGTCGGTGGCGCCGGTGGCACCCGCGGCGAGCGCGGCCGCCGACGCGGCGGCGTTGAGCCGCACCATCGACGCGACCGCGGCGTCGACGGTGGCCGGATCGGCGGCCCCGCGCTTGAGCGCAGTGGCGACGACCCCGACACCGAGCGCCTTGGTCAGCACCAGCGCTTGCCCCGGGCGCAGCCCCGCGTTGGTGAGCAGCCGGTCGGGATGCACCTCCCCCACGACGACGAGCCCGAACTTCGGCTCCGGATCATCGACCGTGTGCCCACCGACGGTGAGCCAGCCACCCTCCGCGCCGGCGTCCTGCGCACCGAGCAGCACCTCGGCGAGCATGTCCGAGGTGAGCTCCGCGGTGTTCCATCCGACGAGGTTGAGCGCGAGGAACGGTCGCCCGCCCATGGCGTAGACGTCGCTGGCGGCGTTGGCCGCGGCGATCCGGCCCCAGGTACGGGGATCGTCGACGACGGGGGTGATGAAGTCGGTGGTGAGCACCAGCGCGCGCTCGTCGGACCAGCGCCACACGGCGGCGTCGTCACCGGTCTCGGCGCCCACCAGCAGGTCGGGATGGGTGATCGGGGTGAGGCGGCGCAGTACCTGCGCCAGCTCGCCGGGGGCGAGCTTGCACGCTCAACCGGCACCGTGGCTGAACTCGGTGAGGCGGCGGGTCACGGGCTCATCCTGGCGCTGGTTCATCCGGGTTAGCCTACCGACGCCCCGAGACGAGGAGCCGCCGTGGTACCCGACCTGTACACACCCGAGCCCCTGACCGGTGACCAGCTGGCCGAGTGGGTGGCCGACGCCCGCGGGCGCACCATGGACCTGGTCGCCGACCTCGACGACGACCAGCTCGTCGGGCCGATGCTGCCGACGGTGAACCCGCTCATCTGGGAGATCGGGCACCTGTCCTGGTTCTCCGAGAAGTTCGTGCTGCGCGACGCCCTGCGCGAGCCGCCGATCATCGCGCACGCCGACGCGATCTGGGACTCGGGCGCGATCCCGCACGACACCCGGTGGCGCCTCGCGCTGCCGTCGCGGAGCACGAACTTCTCGGAGAACCAGGACAGGTGCCCGATCTCCC
>JAKDLE010000987.1 GCA_030453005.1 Pseudonocardia sp.
GCCGGGTCCGTGCTCGTGCTGGCCGAGGGCCGCGCGGTGGAGCGCGGCCCGGCCACGACCCTGCTGCACGCGCCGGCCGCCGCGGAGACCCGCCGGCTCGTCGCGGCCGCGGCACCGGCGCCGCGCCGGCCCGCCCCCGCTGCCCGCCCCGGTCCGGTGGTCGCGGAGGTCCGCGGTGTCTCGCGCCGCTACGGGCGCGGGCCGGGCGCCGTCACGGCCGTCGACGACGTCTCGCTCACCCTCGCCGCGGGCGAGGTCGTCGGCCTGGTCGGCCGCTCCGGGGCGGGCAAGTCGACGCTGGGCCGGATCCTCGGCGGCATGGAACGACCCGACACCGGCGCCGTCCACCTGGGCGGCCGCGACGCCTGGACCGGACGACGCGCGCTGCGGCCCGGCTTCGTCATGCCGATCTTCCAGGACCCGGTGGCGGGCCTCGACCGGCGCTGGGCGCTGTGGCGGACCCTGACCGAGCCCCTGCTCGCCCGCGGCGAGCGCCACCCTCGAGCCCGCCGCCGCGAGCTGGCGCACCGGGCGCTCGCCCGCGTCGGGCTCGCCGGGATCGACGTCGACCGCACGCCCGGGAGCCTGTCGGTCGGGCAGGCCCAGCGCGTCGCGATCGCACGGGCACTCGCGGCCCGGCCCGCCCTGCTGATCGCCGACGAGCCGACCGCGAGCCTCGACGTGGCCGCCGCGGCCGAGATCACCGACCTGCTCCGCGACGTCGCCGACGGCGGCACCGCGCTGCTGGTCATCAGCCACGACCACGCGCGCCTCGCCTGCTACGCCGACCGTGTCGTCAGCATGGCGACCGGCCGTCTGGTACCCGCGGACCAGCCCCGCTACGCCGCAGCAGGCTGACCCGCTATCGCGTCGCCTGCCCCTCGGCGTCGGAGCGGACGCCGAGCGCCCGGGCGGCGAGCTGGGCCAGGTGCACCGGCTCCCGGGTGCCGGCCTGACGCAGCTGGGTGCGGCAGCTGAAGCCGTCGGCGAGCACGGCCACGTCGGCATCCGCGGCCCGCACCGCAGGCAGCAGCACCCGCTCCGCGCAGGCCATCGACACCTCGTAGTGGCCCTTCTCGAACCCGAAGTTGCCCGCCAGCCCGCAGCAACCGGAGTCGAGCACCTCCGCGTCCACGCCGATCGCCGCCAGCACCGCGCGGTCGTCGTCCGTGCCCAGCTCGGCGTGCTGGTGGCAGTGCACCTGCACCAGCGCCGTCACCCGCGGCCCCGTGGCGGCGTCGCGCAGCTCGTCGACGTGCCCGGCCAGCACCTCGGCGAACGTGCGCACGCCGGTGGCCAGTGCCGAGGCGAGCGGCTCGTCGGGCAGCAGCTCCGGGGTGTCCGCCCGCAATGCCGCGGTGCACGAGGGCTCCAGCCCGACCACGGGCACACCCTCGGCCAGCCAGGGCTCGATCGTGCGCAGGCTGCGTCGAAGCACGCGCCGCGCGGCGTCGACCTGCCCGGTGGACGTCCACGTCAGCCCGCAGCACACGTCCCGGGGCGGCAGCTCCACGGTGTAGCCCAGCGCCTCGAGCACGGCCACCGCGTCCACGGCGACGGCCGGGTCGAAGTGGTTGGGGAAGGTGGCGGGCCACAGCAGCACGCGCCCGCGGGCGCCCGCCGGTGCCAACCCGGGGGCGG
>JAKDLE010000988.1 GCA_030453005.1 Pseudonocardia sp.
ACGATGCGTCGTGTAGCTGCGGAAGGGGAGCAATGCGGGTTGATGCCCTTCCCCAGGTCGGCTGAGACGGCGGTGATCTTCGGGGCGCGGATCGCCGCTGCCGCCGGCACATCGCCGACCGGCACGCCACCGTCCAGCACCCCTAGCGTCCATGCCGCCGGCACACCGGCCAGCAGCTCGACCCGCCGGGCCAGAGCGACGATGTCGCGCGGCGTCGAGCGACCCGCCTCCCACGCGGCATACGCCTGACGGCCCACCTCTAGCCGCTCCGCCATCTCCCGCTGCTCCAGCTTGAGCAGCCGGCGAACCTTGCGCAGGCGGTCGTCCAACGTCCACTGCGGCAGCAGGACGTCCGGTTGGGAGCTCGTCACCCCGCAACCTAAGCACACCTATGCATGGCTCCGCAATGGAACTCATGACACGCCGTCGGTAGCACCTGCTCGGGTTACCAGTGCCGGAGTGTGCTTAGGTGTGCCCATGCCGGATACGCATGGCTATGAAGATGACGAGACGCTGCTTGTCGGGCCCGCGGCCGAGCTGGTGGGCGTGCATCCCGACACGTTGAGGCGCTGGGCCGCCGCGGGCCGGGTGCCGGTGCTCCGCACCCCAACCAACCAGCGGCGCTTCCTGGTGAGGGATCTCCGCGCGCTGATTAGGCCCGAGAACACGGAGCCTCGAGGCGGTGATGCCGACGACCCGAGATCATCCGCCCCGCCAGCCGCGGCTGAGCGGGGCGCGGCGTGAGGACCGATTCGATCACGTGCCCGAGGTGCGGGCGGACCAGCTACCACCCCGAGGACGTGCGGCAGGGCTACTGCGGCGCCTGCCACCTGTACGTCGCGGATCTGATCCGTTCGACGCCCGAGTCGGTGTGCAGGCAGCCAGGCTGCCGCGCCCCCGGCCCGTGCACTGGCTGTGGCCGCGCACGCGCCGCTCGCGTGGGCAGTCGCGGATGGCCACATCACCGATCGGGGCTCCGCGACGTGAGCGGACGACGCGGGGCCCCACACCAGCCACACACGACCGCAGTACGCGACCAGCATGGAGGACCAGTGGCGCAGCATCGCTCCACCCCGATGACCGGATCGACGGCGCCCGGGTGGTGGACCGGGTTGCCCACGCTCCCGGCCGGACGGGTGGCGTGGAGCGCGATCGGCATAGTGCTGGGGCTGACCCCGGCGCCGGCCGCCGCGCGGCACCGACGGGCGGTGGCGGGATGAACGCGGCCGTGCCGACCATGCCCCGGGCCACGCCGCGCGTGCACGACCAGCCCGAGCCCGCTCCGGAGCGGGTGCCGGCCCCCGGCGATCCCGCGCGAGAGGTGCGGGCGCAGCTGATCGAGGGCTCGCCGGTGATGGCGTGCGCGTGCGGGGCCGGCCTGCGCTGGTCACAGATGCGCCGCCCGGCCCGGTTGCGCCCCGACGAGCCGAGCGCCGGGTTCCGGGTGGACCCGATCTGCTGCGAGCGTTGCGCGGGCCAGCCGTGAGCGCCGCCGTGTCGCCGCCGCCGGCGACCGACCCGCCGCCACCGTCGCCGCAGCCCGGGCCGCGGTCCTGGGCGCAGCGGGTCAGCGCGTTGCAGGACAGCCTCTACGTCGTCGACGCCGCCCAGCCCGGGCACCAGGACGACCGGAGCGACAT
>JAKDLE010000989.1 GCA_030453005.1 Pseudonocardia sp.
GAGTCGGGCCCGAAGTCGCGGACGATGCCGTCCTCGATCGGGCGGGGTGTCCCGGGGCTGGAGTCCATCGCCGCAGCCTGTCAGAAGTCGCAGCCGGACGCAGCCGGTCAGAGGTGGCAGCCGGTCAGAAGCCGGTGCCGCTCCGGGGCCCGCGGTCGGCTGCGCAGGCGGCGTCGAACCGGCGCAGTAGCCCGTCGTCGGCGGCGGAGACCAGCCCCGGCGCGGGCGAGGGTGCGCGCCTGCGTTCCGCCGAACGCCGGATGTCGTGGAGGTCCCGGTCCTCGTAGTGGACGCCGAACGCCCGACCGTCGACCCGGGCGATGGCGGGCAGGTCGTCGGCGACGGCGCGGTGCAGGACCGGTGCGGCGGGGCTCCTCGCGGCGTGGCGTCCGGCGGCAGGGTCGTCTCTCACGGCGTCAGCACTCCCTGATAGACCCCGAGCAGCCGGTTCGCCCAGCCCCGCGCGTCGAACTCGGCGAGGTAGCGCCGTCGCGCCGCGGCTCCGAGCCGCTGCCTCCGCTCGGGGGATCCCGCCAGCGCGACGAGCGCGTCGGCGATGGGGCCGGGCTGCCGCGGCACCAGCACCCCGCAGTCGGCGGTGACGATCTCCGGCACGCCGCCCACCCGTGTCGCGACCACCGGGACCCCGGCGGCCAGCGCGCGCAGCAGCGCCGTGGGCAGGGCCGCCACGGCGCTCGTGTGCAGCACCAGGTCGGCCGCCCCGAGCAGTACGACGGGATCGTGGTGGCGGTGCACGAACCGGACGCGGTCGCGCAGCGCGTCGGTGGCGGCCACGCGCGACTCCAGCCACGGGCGCAGCGGTCCGTCCCCGGCGAGCGCGACGGTGAGTGGTGCGGAGGCCGGCACCGACTCCACCGCGTCGAGCAGCAGTTCGTGCCCGGCGTCGCGGCGCATCGGGGCCGTGGAGACGGCGAGCGTCTCGTCGGGGCCGACCTCCAGCAGCCGCCGCTCCCGTTGCCCGGCGTCGCGGTCGGCGGGCCCGGGGTCGACCACCCCGTCGGGCACCACGACGATGTCGCCTGCCGGACCGCCGAGGCCGCGGTACCACTCCCGCTGCACCCGCGAGATCGCGATGGTCCGCGCCATCAACCGCTGCCGCGCCAGGATCCGGGCGCTGCGTCGCAGCCGGTCGAGGCGGTCGGCGGGCTCGTTCTCGATGCGGTGCAGCGTGGACACGGCGGGTATCCGCAGCCGCAGCGCCGCGGCCGCGCCGACGACGTCGGCCGGAGGCAGGTGGGTGTGGACGACCTGTGCTCCGCGTTCTCGCAGCGCCCGAGCGACCCGTCCGACTGCCCGCGGGTCCCACGGGGCCAGGTCCAGCTCGGCGACCGGCACACCCAGCCGCCGCAGGGCGCTGACCTGCGTGGTGTCCGACGTGGACGCCAGCGCCACGACCATCAGGTCCAGCCCGGCGTGTGCCGCCGAATCGGCCAGGTCGACGAGGCCGAGCTCCGGGCCGTCCGGATGCAGGGTCGGGACGAGGTGCGCAACCTTCACGGGCTCTCCGAGGCGTCCGAGGGCGGGGCGTGGTCGACGACCCTAAGCGCTCGCCGACGAATAACACCCGATTCGGCGTTCCTGATCTCTCGTCCTGTGCTATCGCAACTGTTCGCGGTTG
>JAKDLE010000105.1 GCA_030453005.1 Pseudonocardia sp.
GGGCGCGCTCGGCTCGGGGACGCGCACGCTCCCGGACGCGCTGCTCGCCGCCGGACGTCCGGCGTGGCGCGAGGTGCACGGCTGGCTCGCCGCCCGGCTGCAGGAGGAGCACGCGCCCTACGTGCTGCCGCCCGCCGGACTGGAGATGCGACTGCCGTTCGCCGTGGCCGACTACGTCGACTTCTTCGCCTGTGAACAGCACGCCGTCAACGCCTCGAAGATCTTCCGCGCCGCGAGCCCGGAGCTGGCGCCGAACTGGAAGCAGCTGCCCGTGGGCTACCACGGCCGCGCGGGCACCGTGGTCGTCTCCGGTACGCCGGTCACCCGCCCGACCGGGCAGCGCGGCGAGGGCGACCTCGGCCCCACCGGTGCACTGGACGTCGAGTGCGAGCTGGGGTTCGTGCTCGGCGGGTCGCCGGGCCCGGTGGCGATCGACGACGCGCTGGACCACGTCTTCGGCGTGGTGCTGCTCAACGACTGGTCCGCGCGCGACATCCAGGCCTTCGAGTCGCGGCCGCTGGGGCCGCTGTTGGGCAAGTCGTTCGGCACGTCGATCTCCGCCTGGGTCACGCCGCTCGACGAGCTCGCCGCGGCCTGGGTCGACCCGCCGCCGCGTGACCCCACCCCGCTGCCGTACCTGCTAGGCGCAGGCGACCGCGGCCTCGACATCGCGTGCGAGCTGACGATCAACGGCGAGACCGTGTCCCGCCCACCGGCGATCGACCTGCACTGGACGGCCGCACAGCTCGTCACCCACCTGACGACCAACGGCTCCCCGCTGCGGGCGGGTGACCTGCTGGGTTCCGGCACCCTCTCCGGTCCGCGGCGCGACCAGCGCGGCTGCCTGCTGGAGCTGTCGTGGGGCGGCACGGAGCCGGTGGCGCTGCGCGGCGGAGCGACCAGGACCTACCTGGAGGACGGCGACGAGGTCGTCATCTCCGCCACGGCGCCCGCCGTGGGCGGCGGGCGGCTGGAGCTCGGTGAGGTCCGCGGACGGGTGCAGCCCGCCCGCGGCTGACGCCCACACAACCGTCGCGTGCCCCGCACAGCCGATGCAACCGCTGTGCGCGACACGGAACCGCTGCGCGGCGTCAGGCCGTGGCGGTGCGGACCGGGCAGCCCGCCACGTGCTCGGCGGGCATCCGCAACGGCCACTCGGCTCCGCACACCCGGCACAGGCGCGCGGCGCCCCGCTCGATCAGCGGGATGACCGGCGGGCCGCCGGTCAGTGCGGACGTGGCGAAGGTGTAGATGCTCAGCTCGGTGTCGGTCATCTCGGCGCGCGGCTTGTCCACCAGCTCCCGGATGCGGACGAGCGCGTAGCGCGCCCATACATCGGTGGTGAGGGGGCCATCAGGCACCACGAACACGAGAACCTCCGAGCGTCGGCGGGGGTGGGACAACGACGATGATGCCCGGTCGCAACCCCCGCGCGTGGCACGAATTGAGACGCTGCCGAGCTTGTCGCTCGGGGTGACCTCCGTCAGAGCGGAAGCAGCGGGGCGGGCTCGCCCAGGGCGTCGACGATCAGCGGGGGGATCTCCCGCTTGCCCGACCCGTCGACGGCGATGACGACGTAGACGGTGCGCCCCGCGCAGGTGACCTCGGGCCCGCGGCGGACCTCGAAGTCCAGCGCGAAGCTGGTCCGGCCGAGGCGCGCGGTGGACACGGCGACGTCCACCTCGTCCGCGAAGCCCACGCCGACCTTCCAGTCGATCTCGGAGCGGACGAGCTGCACGTCGTGCCCGGAGTCCAGCATCGCGGCGTAGTCCAGGCCGCGGTGGGCGAGGAACGCCGTCATCGCGTCGTCGAACCAGGCCAGGTACCAGGAGTTGAACACGACGCCCTGTGCATCGACCTCGAGGTACCGGACCCGGTGGTGATGGGTGAACGTCATGCGCGAACCTAGCCGACCCGTTCGCGGATGGCGCGGTTGACCGCGCGGCCGAACGCGGTGACGACACCACGCACCGTGATCGGCTTGAGCTGCGACATCGCCTCCGCGAGCCGCGTGCGTTCCTCGGCGGGGCGGCCGCGGTCGCGGTAGGGCTGCAGCACCTCGTCCTGGAACATCTTCATCAGATCCTCGGCGAGGGCCGTCGTGTGCTGCTCGATGAGGTCGTGCGCGCCGCGCCAGAAGTCGACCGGCAGTCCGGACTCGATCACGGCGAGGCCGCCGCCGAGGGTGCCCGCCCCGTGCAGGCGTACCCGGTCGTGGTCGAGCAGGTCGACGACACCGAGCCCGACCAGCGCGTCGACGTCGTCGTCGTGCAGCGGACGGCCTGCGCGCCGCTCCAGCTCGGGGCGGTCGATCTCCTCGATCTGCTCGGGCACCCACGGGGTCAGCAGGGCCCGCTGCAGCGCGAGCTCGGCCGCCCCGGCCGAGTGCGGCAGACGTTCCAGGTGGCCCTCGATCGCGGCGAGGGTGAAACCGAGGGCCGAGAGCTCACTGACCAGCTCGAGGCGGGCGAGGTGGTCGGGTCCGTAGAGCCCGGTGCGCCCGCGGAGGGTGGGGGGCGGAAGCAGCCCACGGCCCGACCAGAAGCGGATGGTGCGGACGGTCACACCGCTGCGCTCCGCCAGCTCGTCGATGGTCAGCTCGCCTGTCATGGGAGGCACCGTACGCCGAACCTTGACCTATGTGACAGTGCTGCTGTAACAAAGACATATGGCAGTGACAACCGGGATACCTGACGCTTATGTCTACGACGCCGTCCGCACACCGCGTGGTCGAGGCAAGGCCTCGGGCTCGCTCCACGAGGTCAAGCCCGTCACGCTGGTCACCGGCCTCATCGACGAGCTCCGCGCCCGCCACCCCGAGCTCGACACGAACACGATCGACGACGTCGTGCTCGGTGTCGTCTCCCCGCTCGGGGACCAGGGCGGTGACATCGCCAAGACCGCCGCCATCGCCGCGGGCCTGCCCGACACCGTGGCGGGCATGCAGCTCAACCGCTTCTGCGCGTCGGGGCTGGAGGCTGTCAACACCGCCGCCCAGAAGGTGCGCTCGGGGATGGAGGAGATGGTCCTCGCCGGCGGCGTCGAGGCCATGTCGCGCGTGCCGATGGGCTCCGACGGTGGCGCCTGGGCCATGGACCCCGACACCAGCTACGAGACCGGCTTCGTGCCCCAGGGCATCGGCGCCGACCTGATCGCGACGCTGGAGGGCTTCAGTCGCACCGACGTCGACACGTTCGCCGTGGAGTCGCAGACCCGCGCGGCCAAGGCGTGGGCCAACGGCTACTTCTCGAAGTCGGTCGTGCCGGTGCTCGACCGCAACGGGATGACCATCCTGGACCGCGACGAGCACGTCCGCGGTGGGGCCACGCTGGAGAGCCTGGCCGGGCTCAAGCCGTCGTTCGAGATGTTGGGCGAGGCTGGCGGGTTCGACGCCGTGGCGCTGCAGCGCTACCACTGGGTCGAGAAGATCGACCACGTGCACCATGCAGGCAACAGCTCCGGCATCGTCGACGGCGCCGCGCTCACGCTGATCGGCACCCGCGCGGCGGGCGAGGCCGCGAACATGCGCCCCCGCGCGCGCATCGTCGCCACCGCGCTGTCCGGCGCCGACCCGACGATCATGTTGACCGGGCCCGCGCCCGCGTCGCGCAAGGCGCTGGCCAAGGCGGGCCTTTCGGTCGACGACATCGACCTGTTCGAGATCAACGAGGCGTTCGCCGCCGTCGCGCTGCGGTACATGCGCGACATGGGCATCAGCCACGAGAAGACCAACGTCAACGGCGGTGCGATCGCGATGGGGCACCCGCTGGGCGCCACCGGGGCGATGATCCTCGGCACGCTGATCGACGAGCTGGAGCGGCGCGAGCTGCGGTACGGCCTCGCCACGCTGTGCGTCGGCGGCGGCATGGGAATCGCGACTGTGATCGAACGAGTGGCTGCGGAGCGTGTCTGAGATATGAGTGAGAAGAAGGCAGTGCGCTGGGACAAGGGCGCCGACGGCATCGTCGTCGTCACCCTGGACGACCCGGATCGCAGTGCGAACACGATGAACGAGCGGTTCGGCTCGGCGTTCGACGAGTGCGTCAGCGCGCTCGTCGCGGACCGGGAGAATATCGTCGGGGTCATCCTCACCTCGGCCAAGAAGACGTTCTTCGCAGGCGGCGACCTCGACTCGCTGAGCAAGGCCACACCGGCCGACGCGCCGAGGTTCTACGAGCAGTCCATGGCGATCAAGACCGTGCTGCGCCGCCTGGAGACGCTCGGCCGCCCGGTCGTCGCGGCCATGAACGGCACCGCGCTCGGCGGCGGCCTGGAGATCGGGCTGGCCTGCCACCACCGCATCGGGCTCGACGCCAAGGGCGTCGTCTACGGCCTGCCCGAGGTGACGCTGGGCCTGCTGCCCGGCGGTGGCGGCGTCGTGCGCATCACGCGCATGCTCGGCATCGCCGACGGCTTCATGAAGGTCCTCGCGCAGGGCCAGCGGCACAAGCCGGCCGCGGCGCTCGAGGTCGGCATCATCGACGAGCTGGCCTCCACCCCCGAGGAGATGCTCGACCAGGCACGGGCCTGGATCGCGGCCGTGGGCGGGCCGGGTAAGGAGCCTGTGAAGCAGCCGTGGGACGAGCCCGGCTTCAAGATCCCCGGTGGCACCCCGTCGTCGCCGAAGCTCGCGGCGTTCCTGCCCGCGTTCCCGGCGAACCTGCGCAAGCAGATCAAGGGCGCGCCCATGCCTGCGCCGCGCAACATCCTGGCTGCAGCCGTCGAGGGCACGCAGGTCGACATCGACGCGGCGTTCCGCATCGAGGCCCGCTACTTCGTCGAGCTGGTCACCGGTCAGGTCTCGAAGAACATGACCAAGGCGTTCTTCTACGATCTGCAGCACATCAACGGCGGCGGCTCGCGACCCGACGGCGTCCCGACGTACACGCCCACCAAGGTCGCGGTGCTCGGCGCCGGGATGATGGGCGCGGGCATCGCCTACACCTGTGCGCTCTCGGGCTGGGAGGTCGTGCTCAAGGACGTCAGCCAGGAGGCGGCCGACAAGGGCAAGGCCTACTCGCAGACGCTGGTCGAGAAGGGCGTCAAGCGCGGCAAGACCACGCAGGAGAAGGGCGACGCCCTGCTCGGGCGGATCACCGCCACCGACGACTACGCCGACCTCGCGGGGTGTGACCTCGTCATCGAGGCGGTGTTCGAGTCGGTCGCGCTCAAGCAGGAGGTGTTCCGCGAGGCCGCCAAGGTGATCAGGCCGGACGCGCTGCTGTGCTCCAACACCTCGACGCTGCCGATCACCGAGCTGGCCGCAGGCGTCGACCGGCCTGCCGACTTCGTCGGCCTGCACTTCTTCTCACCGGTCGACAAGATGCCGCTCGTGGAGATCATCCGTGGCGAGCGGACGTCCGACGCCACGCTGGCCAAGGCGTTCGACGTGACGATCGGGATGAAGAAGACCCCGATCGTGGTCAACGACAGCCGCGGGTTCTTCACCTCGCGGGTGATCGGCACGTTCCTCAACGAGGGCGTCGCGATGATCGCCGAGGGCATCGACCCGCAGACGATCGAGCAGGCCTCCGCGCAGGCGGGCTACCCCGCGCCCGTCCTGCAGCTGATGGACGAGCTCACGCTCACGCTGCCGCGCAAGATCCGGCAGGAGACGCGGGCGGCCGTCGAGGCGTCCGGCGGCACGTGGGAGGCGCACCCGGCCGACGCGGTCATCGACCGGCTCGTCGACGAGTTCGGCCGCTTGGGCAAGTCGTCCGGCGCCGGGTTCTACGACTACGCCGACGGCAGGCGGACCGGGCTGTGGCCCGGTCTCCGCGAGCAGCTCGGGGCGACGAACCACGACGTCGACCTGCACGAGCTGTCCGAGCGGATGCTGTTCGTCGAGGCGATCGAGACGCAGAAGTGCTTCGACGAGGGCGTGCTCACCAGCGTGCCGGACGCGAACATCGGCTCGATCTTCGGCATCGGCTTCCCGGCCTGGACCGGCGGCGTCGTGCAGTACATCGAGGGCTACCCCGGCGGCCCCGCCGGCTTCGTGGCCCGCGCCGACGAGTTCGCGCGCAAGTTCGGTGCGCGCTTCGAGGTGCCCGCGAGCCTGCGCGAGCGCGCCGGTTCGGTGACCGCCGCGGCGTAGGACCCGGCCCTCCGGTCCCCGCCGTCGTTGGTCAGAGGGCCCGGCGGATCGCCTCCTCGAAGACCTCGGCCATGCCCGCGTAACCGCGTTCGTTGGGGTGGAAGTGGTCCTCGGCGAGCTTGCCGCCCCAGTGGCGGGTGCGGGGGTCGCGCAGGTCGGCGAGCACGAGCCCGCGCTCGGCCACCGCGTCGTCGATGATCCGGTTGACGTCGAGCGCCGTGGCGTGGGTGCCGGGCTGGTTGCCCACGACGGCGCCGGGGGGCAGGCCGCGCAGCAGCTCGGCGAGGTCGGTGTTCAGGTGCGGGCGCAGCCGCGGGTTGACCATGTCGTTGGAGCCGATGAGCAGCGTGACCAGGTCGGGCCGCGCGTCGAGTGAGTGGAGCGCCGCGAGTTGGCGGTCGAGCACGTCGCGCACGCGTCCCCCGGCGATCGCGAGGTTGACGACCCGCCAGCCCGGCAACCGCCCGGCCACCTGACCCACCCAGCCGCGGTCGTACGCGCCCGCACCGATGCCCTGGGTCATCGAGTCGCCCAACGCCACCCACAGCGGTCCGGTTGCCGCGAGCGCCGCGTCGTTGTGCCTGCGCCACGCCGCGGCGTACGGCGCCACCTGATCCTGCACCGTGCGGACGCCGGGCAGCAGCCGGGCGGCCAGCGCCAGCAACCGGCCCGGCGGCCGGTTGCTGAGGTTGCAGTAGTCGAGACCCACGCGATCAGTCAAGCAGGTCGCCTGAGAGCCTCTCAGCTCGCCGTCGCAGTCTGGGTCAGCGGGGCCTCGTCGGTTGGAGGACGGCCTCCACCAGTGCCTCGGTACGCAGGTGGGTGCCCTCCTGGTAGGAGGGGTCGCGCACCATGTCGCAGAACGCCCGTCTGCTCGGGTAGGACACGAGCAGCACGGCGTCCCTGTGAATCCCGTGACTCGACCGGATGATCTCGCGCGGTTTCGGGCAATCTGGGTGGATGTTGGCCGACTGGGTGTTCTCGATCGTCGACCGCCTCGGGGTGCTGGGCGTCGGCCTACTGATCCTGCTCGAGAACGTGATCCCGCCGATCCCGTCGGAGGTGATCCTGCCGCTGGCGGGCTTCCAGGCCCGGGCGGGCGCGTTCAACGTGGTCGCCGTGTGGGCGGCGGCCACCGCGGGCGCGGTGCTCGGTGCGGTGCTCCTCTACGGGCTGGGCCGCTGGTTGGGCTACGAACGGCTCCACCGACTTGCGGGGCACCGCTGGTTCATCCTGTCCAGCCGGCGCGACATCGAGCGCGGCCAGAACCTCATGGAGCAGCACGGCGGCAAGATCGTGCTGCTGGCCCGCTGCGTGCCGCTGCTGCGCAGCATCGTGTCGATCCCGGCGGGTGTGGTCTGCATGCCCGTGTGGCGGTTCGTCGCGCTGACGACGATCGGCACGGGGATCTGGAACGCCCTGTTCATCTGGCTCGGCTGGACCCTCAACGAGAACTGGGGCGTCGTGAAGCAGTACCTCGCCCCGATCAGCTACACCATCATCGGGCTGGTGCTCGTCGGGCTCGGCGTGTTGATCTACCGCAGGATGAAGGTCAGGTCGGAGATCGAACCAGCTCAGGACCATCGCTAGTTCGGCCGGGCGGCTTGATCGTCAGGAGTGTGCATGCAGGGCCGCACAGACGGCCATCAGTGCCCGATTCCGGTGATCACGGCCCGGGCCGCAGGCTCCGGACGAGTAGGCGAACTCGACCACTAGAGTGGCCGCGTGATCCGCAACGTGGTGGGACGCGTGCGCCCGGACGTCCCGACCGGGCAGGTGGAGGCGGCGCTGCAGGCACTGCG
>JAKDLE010000990.1 GCA_030453005.1 Pseudonocardia sp.
GGCGAGACCGGGCCGCCCGGTCAGCCCGGGCCGCCCCGGGGCGGCCTGGCCGCCGACGTACTCGACGACGAGTGCCTGCTCGACGCGATCGGGTTCAGCTCCCTGCTCGGGCAGCCGGTACTACCGCCCGAGCAGGTGGAGGTTCCGCGCGGCGACGGGTCCAGCTCCAGCTGCGTCGCCGACTCCGCACGCGGGTCGCCCGAGCCCCTCGCCGCGGTCAACGTCTACGAGCCGCGCTCCGGCACACCGGCGGAGTTCGTGCGTGGCGGTCCGCCGCAGGGCCGACGCGAGCTTCTCGGCGTGGGCGGGGCCGCGGTGCTGGTCGACACCGCCCCCGGCGTGACGCTGCAGCTCGCGGCACCCCGCCACGTCGTCACGATCGCCGTGCTCGACGGCGCCCCCTCCGACGACTCCTGGCGGGCTGCCGCGGCGACGGCGCTGGCGGGCCTGCCCGCCTGAACCCGAGACGGGCTCGGTGATCGTCGTCTCGGAAGACGGGGACGCGCCGGGGCCCGCAGCCGGTTCCGAACCGATGATCGGTGCGGCCCGGCTACCGGATGCCCGTCCACAGCTCGCGGAGGTCGCCGCGCGGGTCGGTCACGGTCTGGATCCGGTCCCCGAACCGGCGGACGCGGCGGTCCGCGCCGTAGGGCTCCCATCCCGGGTCGCCCGTGGTCGCGAACGCGACCCACGCGGCGTGCATCGCGTCGGCGAGCCCCTGCGGTGGCGCGTCGCCCGCCAGGCCGTGCGCGGCCGGGAGGGTGTCGAAGACGAAGCCCAGCTCCGCGGCGTGGCAGGAGCCGAGGCGCCCGCCCAGCACCGGGGAGGCCCAGTCGAACTCGTAGACGTACGCGCGGCCGTGCGCCTCGGCGAGGCGCAGGGCGGGGAGCCGGAAGAACCAGTCGGTCATGACGTCCGCGAGCACCAGTCCCGGGGTGGGCTGGCCAGGGGTGGCTTGCAGGGCCCGGTAGCCGTCGAGCGCGCCGACCGGCAGCCGGTAGGCCAGGGCGACCGCGTCCAGCACGGCGTCGGGCGTGCGCTCCGCGGCGCCGGACGGCACCAGGAAGAAGCGGTGCTCGTCCCGGTTCGTCCCGACCAGGACGTCGACGCCTGCGCCGGCCCCGGCGGCGACCGCCTCGATCGGCGACGCCGGGAGCACGTCGCCGTCGACGACGGGCTCGTACAACATCAGGTTGGCGGCGATCTCTCCCCAGAGCGCCGGGTCGGGGGCGGCGGCGAGCCGCGCGGCGAGGGTCTGCTGTGCGGCGACGAGCCGGTCGGCCGGGACCCCCGCCATCGACTCCACGGTGGGCCTGGCCCCCTGCACCCGGGCCCCGACCTCCTCGGCCACGTACCCGGCGACCCGGGCCGCCGTGCCGGGTGTGAGCGTGTGGTGCCCGGCCCCGCTCTGCAGGATCGCGCGCCGGAACAGGCCCGCGGCGGCGGGCATCGCGAGCAGCGCGCCCACGCTCATCGCGCCCGCCGACTCGCCGAAGACGGTGACGTTGGCCACGTCACCCCCGAACGCGGCGACGTTCTCCCGGACCCACGCCAACGCGGCGACCTGGTCGAGCAGCCCGAGGTTGGGGGTGCCGTCGTCGAGCAGCAGGAAGCCCTCGGCGCCCAGCCGGTAGTTG
>JAKDLE010000106.1 GCA_030453005.1 Pseudonocardia sp.
TGTGCACGTCGCGGGCCAACGATCATCGCGCTTTCGGGGGGGGTGGCGTGACTCAACACGACGGGTTGGGGATCGCGGCTCTGACGGGTCGTCCGGTGCGGTCGGAGTTGACGGTGATCGATGTGCAGGGGTTTCCCGCGGTGGTGGCCCGGCCGGTGACCGACCCCCTGTTCTGCCAGGTGTTGGTCGACGTCGCGCCGGGGGCGGCGGTGTCGGCGATCTTCCGCGACGGCGGGCGTCGCAACATCCCGCAGGACGATCTGTGCGACGGCGCGGTGCAGGTGGCGAACGCGGCGATGGCGACCCTGCTGTCGCTGTCCTGAGCGGCACGGGTTCCTCGGAACGGCCACGGTGGCCGGGGTCGGGTCCGTAGCGTCCCGCGCGTCCGCCCGATTCGGAGGAGCGTCATGGTCGAGTACGAAGGAGTGCACCTGCGGTTGACACCGCAGGCGATACCGACTGTCCGCGCGGCGTTCGAGAAGGCCCTCGCACTGCTCGAACCCGAGATCTACAGGCTCGGGCAGGTCGGGCACATCCGCGCGCCGTGGATGGGGGATCCGAAGAGCGAGGAGGTGCGGCTGTTCTACAACGCGCGGGTGATGGACGCCGTCGACGGGCCGTACCACGCCCTGCTGCTCTACCAGGAGGAGCTGCGCCGGGTCCGCGACCAGCTCGCGGTCATGGAGCAGGAGTACCAGCGCGCGGAGACGGAGAACGGCGACCTGTTCGGCCGGGCTCTGTGAGCCGACCTACGGCAGCGCGGCGAGGAAGGCGAGCAGCGCGTCGGTGGTCGCGTCGGGGGCCTCCAGGTGCGGGGCGTGACCGCAGCCGAGGATCAGCAGCTCCACCGGACCGGTGGCCCCGTCGCGCAGGGCCTCCACGTGAGCCGTCGTCCCGTACGGGTCGTCGGTGCCCTGCACGGCGAGCACCGGGCAGGTGATGCCGGGCAGCTCGGGGCGCAGGTCCCAGCGACGGAACTCGTCGCTGAGCCACACGTCGTTCCAGTTGTGGAACGCGGCGTCGGGGTCGCGGTGCCGTCGGGCCATGCGCACCCGCAGGTCGCCCTCGTCGTAGGCGGTGCGGGCGGCGCGCACCCCGCCGAGCCCGAACTCCTCGACGAACACGTGCGGCGCGAGCACCGCGAGCCCGCTCACCTCCCCCCAGGCGGCGTGGAGCAGACCGATGGACGCCCCGTCGCTGTGCCCGACGACGACCGGCGACCGGAGGTCGAGGGCCTCGCGCAGCGCCGGCACGACCGCGGCGGCCTCCTCGTGCATGAACGCGGCCGTGCGGGGGGCGGGCGGCGGCTCGGAGAAGCCGTGTCCGAGCCGCGAGTACGCCACCGCCCGCCGCCCGGTGGCCTCGGCGACACGCTGCGGGAACCCGCGCCACAGCGCGACCGAGCCGAGCCCCTCGTGGAGGAACAGCAGCGGGGCGAGGGCCGGGTCGCCGGGGCGGTCGTCGTACTCGACACGCCCGCCCGGAACGGTGACGGTGGGAAGATCGGACACCGCACGAACGTAGCCGGACGCCTGCGCTCAGGACGTCCCGGGATCCGGCGCGGCTGTCCGCTGCGTGACGAGTGCGGCGAGCTTCTTCGGCGCGGTCACCCGGTACGCGTCGGTCACGATCTCGGCGATCTCGTCCCAGTCGACCTCCACATCGAGCCACACGCCCAGCCAGCCGCGGCCCCCGACGTAGGGCGGCCGGAAGAACCGCTCCGGCTCGGCGGCGACGAGCTCCTCCTGGGCGCCGGGCGGGGCGGCGCACCAGAACGCGAGGCGGTCGTCGTGGTGGTGGTCGGCCAGGGACACGAACACCCTGCGGACGAACCACGTCGGCTCGCCGTGGCTGACCTTCTCAGTGACCTCGGGCAGCGCGAGACACAGGGCCCGCAGCCGTTCGACCGGCGCATCCATCCGTCCAGCATCCACCCGCTCAGCATCGCACCGCCCCCCGACAGCCGCCTACGATCGCTCACGTGACCCTCGCGTCGCTGGTGCAGCGGGCGCGACGGCTGACCGAGGGTCGGCACCGCGCCGTACTGGGCATCGCAGGCAGCCCCGGCTCCGGCAAGTCGACGCTCGCCGCCGCTCTGCTCGCCGCGCTGGGTGCCACCGCTCTGGGGGCCGCGACGGCGCACGTCCCGATGGACGGCTTCCACCTCGCCGACGTCGAGCTGGCCCGGCTGGGTCGCCTCGCCCGCAAGGGCGCGCCCGACACGTTCGACGTGGGCGGCTACGTCGCGCTGCTGCGGCGGATCCGGGCCGACGCCGAGGAGATGATCTATGCCCCGGCGTTCGAGCGGACGCTGGAGCAGCCGCTGGCGGGTGCGGTCGGGGTGCCGCGCTCGGCGCGCCTGGTGCTCACCGAGGGCAACTACCTGCTGCTCGACGAGCCCGGCTGGCGCGAGGTGCGGGCCGAGCTCGACGAGGTGTGGTTCTGTGACCCGCACCCCGCCGTGCGCCGGGAACGCCTCGTCGCCCGGCACACGGCGTTCGGGAAGAGCCCCGCGGACGCGGCGGCGTGGGTCGCGGCGGTGGACGACCCGAACGCGGCGCGGGTGGAGCAGACACGCGACCACGCCGACCTGGTGATCCCCGGCGCGGTGCTGGAGCAGCTCGGGCCACCGTGACCGGGCGGTCAGGTGAGCCGCTGCTGCGCGTACACCGCGATCGCGTCGCGCAGGTACGCGGCGAGGCCGGGGGCGTGCGCGTCGATCGTCGCGGTGAACCGCTCGTCGTCGACGTAGAGCTGCCCGAGGCCGGTGTAGGCCGCGGCGTCCGGGGTCCAGAAGTGGCTGACCCACCCGTGGTGGCGGGCCACGACGGACTGGACCTCGGGGTCGTCGACGGGGCGGCCCGCGGTCAGGAGCGCGGCGAGGTCGCGGTGCACCGCGTCACCGGAGTCCTTGATCGCGCGGGCGGTGTCGTCGTCCCAGGACGCGGCGCGGCGCTGCGACTCCACGGCCGCTTCGCCGTAGAGCTCGCGGGCCTCGGCGGCGTAGGGGTCGTCGCGGAATCCGGTGAACAGGTCGTCGGCGGGCATGGTCGTTCCCTTCTCTCGGTGGTCGATGGTGGCGGCGACGGTCGCGGCGAGCCGGGCCAGCCGCTCGGACTCCGCCAACAGCCGCCGGTGGTGGCGGCGCAGCGCGGCCGTCTCGTCCGCGCCGTCGAGGACGCGGCCGATGTCGGGCAGGCCCAGCCCGAGCTCGCGCAGCAGCATGATGTGCTGCAGGCGCTCCAGCTGGGGCCGCTCGTAGAACCGCAGCCCGCCGTGCCCGGTGCGGGCGGGCGGGAGCAGCCCGACGTGGTCGTAGTGGCGCAGTGTGCGGGAGCTGACCCGGGTCATCCGGGCCACCTCGGTGGTCGACCAGCGCATGAGAGGAACAGTAGGAGTTGACGTTGCGTCAACCGCCAGGGTCACCTGAGGTGATGCCGCTCACGGTGCGCCGCGAGCACGTCGAGGCCGAAGTCGGCGTCGGGATCACGCCACACCGAGTGCGCGTGGTTGGCGCGCCGCTGGGTGTTGTCCCACTCCACCAGCAGCCGCGGACCCTGCACGCGGTAGTAGTGCGGCTCGCCCGGGTCGGTGCCGCCCGACCAGGCCAGGTGCACCGCGTCGAGGTCGGCCTCGGTGTGGTGCGGGCCGAGCCCCTCGGGGACCCGGTCGAAGTAGGTGCCGAGCAGGGCGCGCAGGACCTCGCGCTGCGCGGGGTCCAGCGCGGCGCCGGACACGCCCTTCGGGGCGGCGGTGAGGGCGAGGGTGCGGTGGTCGGCGGCGTCGAGGCCGCTCGCCTCCTCCATCGCGTGGCTCGCCCGCAGCAGCTTGTCCTGCTCGGCCGGGTCGGCGAACGCCCCGCGCCACACCCCGGCGAGCGGGATGAGCTCGTCGCCCGGGGCGACGCGGCTGCGGTTGCCCGCCACGATGTCCGACGGCGCCCGCGGCAGCAGTATCGCCCGCGCGCGTCGCTCGGGGTCGAGCGAGCGGACGAGGTCGCGCGCCAGGTCCTCGACGGCACCCAGCGGCCGCAGCACCGCGCCGCCGAGCAGGGGGGACGCCGCGGGGTCGGCCCCCAGGAACAGCGGTGTGGTGGAGTGCACCCGCCCGTCGACGACGAGCATGTTCAGCGACACGTGGTGTCCACCGAACCGCCACGCCCACGGCGCGGTGCCGCCCGGCTCGCCGAACACCCGCAGGTAGTACAGCCCCGGGTCGCGGCCGCGCTCGCGGCCCCAGGTGGCGGTGAAGCCCTCCGAGTGGTCGAGCACGTTCTCCAGGCCCACGATCGTCGAGACCGTGACGTACGCGGCCGTCGACAGCCCGCTCGCCACGAGCGCCATCGCCAGACGCTGCTGCGCCGGGCGCTGGGCGTGCACCGTGAGCCCGCCGTGGTCGGTGGGCGTGTAGAACCAGCGCAGCCGCTCGGCGTCTGCGTCACCCCCGGGCACCGCACCCACGGCGACCTCGCGCTGCGCGGGGTCGAGCGAGCCCAGCCAGGCCGCCGCGGCCTGCGCCATCCGGTCGGCCGTGTCGCGGGCGGGGTCGGCGGAGCAGGGGGACGGTGCGTCGGTGGGCATCGGGTCAGCCTAAAGCGGCCGGTCAGCGCGGACGACCCATGGTGATCTCACAACGGATGGTGTGCGCGTCCAGGCCCGTGAGGTCGGCGATCAGCGAGCGCGCGGCGTCGTCCGCGTCCGGCAGGCCGGGCACGGTGGTGGCCGCCTCGATGTCGGGGACGTAGAGCACGATCCGCCGGTCCGACGGCCACGCCAGCACCCGGAACACTCGTTCGCCGGGCGTGGTGTCCACGCCCGTCACCGTAGTCGCCCGGCGGAGGACCCCCGTCGGTCCGCCGGGCCCTGCCCTGGCCCGTCAGCCGCAGGGCGCCGTGATCGAGCAGTCCGGGCCGGAGTCGTCGGCGGGGTCGTCGTCCTCGCCGAACAGCAGGGGATCGGGGTTCGGGTCGCGCTCGCCGGGGCCGGGCGCCGCGCGCGGGTCGTCGGCGGAGCCGGGCGGCCCGGAACCGGGCGGCCCGGAGCCGGGCGGCGCTGCGGCGGGGTCCGGCGGCGGGGCCACGACGGGCCCGGGTGTCGGCGGCGGGGGAGTGTTGGTCGGTTCGGTCACCACGGGCTCCGGCTCCGCGTTCGGCGGCTCGTCGGAGGGGGCCTCGCCGATGGGGCGGAACGGGGCGAAGGCCTGCTCGGGCCGGGAGTCGAGTGCTTCGCTCATGAAATCCTGCCACATCTCCCCGGGCAGGCCCTTGCCGCTGACCGGGGTGCCGCTCGCGGTGCGGATCGGGTCGTTCTCGTCGGTGCCGATCCACACCGACGTCGACAGCGACGGGGTGAACCCGGCCATCCACGCGTCGTTGTTCTCCCCCTCGAACCGGGACTCCACCGTGCCGGTCTTCGCCGCGACCGCCCGACCGTCGGGCAGGGCGAGCCCGTCCGCGGCGGCGACGTCGAGCATCGCCTCGACGACGTTGCGTGCCACCCGCTCGGAGAACCGCCGTTCGCCCTCGGTCGGAGCCGCGAACAGCACCCGTCCGTCGGCGGTGACGACCTCCTGGACGAGATGCGGCTGGTGCCACACCCCACCCCCGGCGATGGTGGCGTAGGCCGACGCCAGATCCACCGTGCTGATCTCCTTGTTGCCCAGCGCGATGCCGGCGGTCGGGTCGTCGAGCGGCGCGGTGATCCCCGCCGAACGGGCCGCCTCGGCCACCGACTCCGGCCCCACCCTCTTGGCGAGGGTGTGGAACACGACGTTGTTCGACACCGTCATGGCCTGCTTGAGGTCGCACCGGTCGCACTCGGCGCCCGGGGCGTTGCGCAACCCGGGGACCTCCTCGCCGTCGAAGACCTTCCCGAGCCCGATCGGCGGGTCCTCCTGCAGCCCGGCGAGCACGACGAACGGCTTGAACGTCGACCCGGCGAGGCGCCGGACCCTCGCGTAGTCGAGCCCGTGCCCGTTGTCGCCGCCGTAGTAGGCCCGGATCGCGCCGGTCTCCGGATCGACGGCCACCATCGCGCTGCGGAGGTTCTCGGGCTGCCCCTCCAGGGCCTCCTGCGCGGCGTCCACCATCTGTTCCTGGCGCAGCGGGTCGATCGTGGTGGTGATCCGCAGGCCCTCCTGGGCGAGGTCCTCCTCCGTGATCCCCAGTGCGTCGAGCTCGTCGCGGACGGAGGTGACGATGTGTCCGCGGCTGTCGGCGGGCACCCCCCCTGCGGTCTGCCGCGGCTCCAGGGTCGGCGGGAACCGGGCCGCCGCGCGCTCCTCGGCGCTGAGGAAGCCCTGCGAGACCATCCCGTCGAGCACGAACTCCCAGCGCTGCACCGCGCGCTCCGCGTTCACCGCGGGGTCCCACCGCGACGGCGACTGGATCAGCCCCGCCAGCAACGCCCCCTCCGAGGGGTCGAGCAGCTGCACCGGCTTGCCGAAGTACGCCTGGCTCGCCGACTGGATCCCGTAGGTGCCACGTCCGAAGTAGATGGCGTTGAGGTAGTCGCCGAGGATCTCGTCCTTGGAACGGGCCTGCGAGATCTTGACGGCGAGCACGACCTCCTTGTACTTGCGCCACAGCGAGTGGTCGTTGCCCACCAGCGCGTTCTTCACGTACTGCTGCGTGATCGTGGAACCGCCGCCGGACCCTCCCCGCAGCTGGTCCCACGCCGCCCGCATGATGCCCGTGATGTCGAAGCCGGGGTTGGAGTAGAAGGTGCGGTCCTCGGCGGCCAGTACCGCGTTGCGCACGTGCACCGGCACGTCGTCGATCGACACCTCGATCCGGTTGCCCTCGTCGGGCACCAGACGGGTGAGCCGGCTGCCGTCGGCGTAGGAGACCAACGCCACCTGGTTGGTGACGGCATCGGCCGGGCTGGGGACGTCGAAGAACACGTAGCCCACCCCGAACGCGAGCAGCGGGGCGAGCAGGACGGTCGCGAAACCGGCCAGCACCGTGTGCCACAGGAGACGCAGGCGTCGCGTCCGCCGTTGCTCCGGGGTGAGCGGCCTGCGGTGCTGGGACGCCCCCTGCTGGGACGCCCCCTGCTGGGACGGGTCCGCACCGCCCGACCCCCGATGCAGGAGCCCCAGGCGGGCGGCCGGCCGGACGACGACGCCGGCCCGGGGATGCGTCCGTCGCGGCGCCGTGTCGCCCGCGGGTGCCTGCGGATCCGCGCGCCGCCCGGTCGGTGGCTGCCACCAGCCCGGACCGGTCGAACCGACGCGTCTGCGGCCCGCCACCGCCGTGCCGCGGCGTCGGGAGGGTGGCGTCGAGTGCGCTCCGGTCACCGGTCCCACCTCCTGAACGCCTGCCCGCCCCGGGGCGCCGGAGGGGTACATCGGTTCAACGGGCCTGGCTCGGCGGGCGGTGTGGCGGTCCGGGCGACATCACCTGATGGGTGGCACGGGCGGCCCGCCCGGATCGGTGACGCGCCCACGAGGGGCCACTGTGGGTAACCGCGCTCCGCCGTACGGCCCAGCCGCCCGCGCCGCGTAGCGTCGGGCCCGCTGACGTGGCCGGGCGAGCCGCGCACGGGAGGCTGACGTGGGTCGGGATCGGGACGGGTGGCGCCGGGGGGGCCGCGGGGGGGGGGGGGGCCGGGGGGGGCCGCGGCCCGGGGGGGGCTTGCCGCCCCCGGGGGGCTGTGGGGGGGGGGTTGGGGGCCGGGGGGCGCGGGGGCGCCGCGGCGGTCGGGGCAGCCGGGGTGCTCGCCGCAGCCGGGGCGCGTCGCCCGGTGATCCGGCGTTGGCCTGCGTCGCTCGTGCAGGCGGCCCCGTGCCTGCCCGCGTCCGAGACCCCCCGTGCGCTCTCCGTCCTCCACACGGCGGTCGGCACGGCGTCGGTGTCGGGCGGGGGATGGCGCACGCGTTCCGGACTCGCGGGCGCGGCGA
>JAKDLE010000991.1 GCA_030453005.1 Pseudonocardia sp.
CGGAGCCGGCGGCACCGGGCGCCGATCCGCTCACGGCGGCCGTGGGGGCGACGCTCGACGGGGAGTGGGAGGTCCGGCGGGTCCTGGGGACCGGGGCGACGGCGCGCGCCCTGCTGGTGGAGCGGCTGCAGGACCGCGACGACGGCGAGGTCGCCTACGAACGCCGGGTCCTGAAGGTCGCTCTCGACGAGGAGAAGGCGGTGAGCCTCCATGCCGAGGCCGGTGCGCTGGACGTGGTGGGTGGCGGGGCGATCGTGCAGAAGCTGGCCGGTCCACGGCTGCTCGGCGGCCGCACGGTGCTCGATCTGCAGTACGCCGGTGGTGACGACGGCGACGCGGGCACCCTGGGCAGCCTGCTGCGGGCCGAGGGCCGGCTGACCTACCATCAGCTGGAACGCTTCGGCGGCGACCTGTTCACCGCGCTCGACCAACTGGCCGCGCGGGGGGTGCGGCACCGCGACCTCAAGCCCGACAACTTCGTGGTGTTCCAGCGGGCGGACCGGTCCAAGCAGCTCATGCTCCTGGACTTCTCGCTGGCCGCGGCGTCCGAGCGGGACATCGGCGCAGGCACCCGTGGCTACCTCGATCCGTTCCTGGGCACCGCCCGGCGCCCGGCGTTCGACGACCACGCCGAGCGGTACGCGGCCGCCGTCACCCTGCACGAGATGGCGTCGAACGCGCGTCCGGTGTGGGGCGACGGGATCACCGACCCGCGTACCACCACCGACCCGACGCCGACGATCTCCGCCGAGCTGTTCGAGCCCGCCCTGCGCGACGAGCTGATCGGGTTCTTCGGGCGGGCGTTCCACCGCGACGTCGACCGGCGTTTCGACTCGGTCGGGCAGATGCACGCCCGGTGGCGTGAGGTCTTCGTGGTCTCCGATGCGGCGGCGCCGGTGACCACTCCCGAGACCCTCGATCTCGACCCCCGGTCGTTGGAGGACTCCCGGGACGCCGCGGCGAGGGCCGCGGCCCGCGACACCCCGCTGGACGCCGCGGGGCTGTCCCCGCGCGCGGTCTCGGTGGCACAGTCGTTCGACGCGACGACGGTCGGTGGGTTGCTCGAGGTCCCGCTGCACCGGATCGCCCGGGCCCGCGGTGCCGGGGCGGTGATCCGCAAGGAGATCAACCGCCGGCACAAGCAGTGGGCGGCGCAGCTCGCGGCGGCGGTGCCCGAGCGCCCCGGCGGCGCCTCGTCCACGATCGACGAGCTGCTGGCGCTCCTGCTGCCTGCCGCCGGCCGCAAGGGGTCGCGCAAGCACGAGGTGGCGCGGCTGACGCTCGCCGTGGCGGGCGAGGCGGACGTGGCGCCGTGGACGCCGCAGTCGGAGATCGCGCGGCGGCTGGGCATCACGCAGGCGTCGGTGTCGCGCCACCAGCAGTCGTTGTTCGCGGGCTGGGCCGCGCTGCGCGAGATCGAGGACGTGCGCACCGAGCTGGTGGAACTCGTCACCGCAGCGGGACGGGTGTGCGTGGCCGGTGAGCTGGCCACCGGTCTGCGTGCACGGCGGGGCACCTCGGGTGGCGGACCGGACAACGCGGCGTCCGCCGTCGTGCGGGCGGCGGTAGAGGCCGAGACCTGGGCGGGGCTGAACGCCGACGAGGGGCCGGTCGCCGAGAGCGGCCCGCGTCTCGC
>JAKDLE010000992.1 GCA_030453005.1 Pseudonocardia sp.
GGGGTGGGGCCCGCGGCGCGCCGGGCCGCCGCCCCGGCCGGCGCCCCGGGGGTGGCCGCGGTGCGCGACCACGACCGTTTCCGCGTCGACGCCGAGCAGGGCCGCGACCTCGGCTACCAGGGCAAGATCTGCCTGCATCCGGCCCAGGTGGAGATCGCCCGCGAGGTCTTCACCCCGTCCCAGGCGGAGATCGAGCACGCGCGGGCCGTGCTCGCCGCGGGGGCGGCGGGGGTGGGGGTCGTCGACGGCCAGATGGTCGACGACGTGCATCTGCGGATGGCCGCCGCGCTGTTGACCCGAACGGGCACGGGATGACCCGGCCGGCCCGTGATCACCGGTTGGGCGCGCTTCCGGCCGGATGTGGCCGCTTTCGCGCCGAGACGGTGATCGTGAGCCCGGACAGCGCGGTGTCGATGTGACCGCCGTGGGGCTGATGCTCGCGCCGCAAGGTGACCCGGCCGAGGTCGTCGGCGCCGCTCGACGTGCGGAGGAGCTCGGCTACGACTTCCTGGCCTGCGGCGAGCATGTGTTCTTCCACAGCCCCACTCCAAACGCGCTCGCGGCCGCCGCGGGGGCGACCACGCGGATCCGGCTGCTCTCGGCCCTGGCGATCCTGCCGCTGTACCCGGCGGCACTGGCCGCGAAGATGGCCGCGACGCTCGACCGCGTCTCCGCCGGCCGGTTCGACCTCGGGATCGGGGTGGGCGGTGAGTTCCCCGCCGAGTTCGCGGCCTGCGACGTGCCGGTGCCGCGGCGTGGCCGCCGCACCGACGAGGCCCTGGACCTGCTGACGCGGCTGTTCGACGGGGAGCGGGTCGCCTTCGACGGACACGAGGTCACGCTCGACCCGCTCCCGGTGCAGCGCCCGCGGCCACCGCTGTGGATCGGCGGGCGATCGGAGGCGGCGATGCGCCGCGCGGGCCGCTTCGGCGACGTCTGGGTGCCCTACATGTGCAGCCCCGACCAGCTCGCGACCGAGCTCGCGACGGTGGATGAGGCCACGGCCGGACACGGCCGGTCGGGCGGCGGGGGGGGGGTGTTCTGCTGGGCGGGGGCCGGACGCGACGGCGCGGCCGCGCGCCGCGGCGCCATCGAGACGCTCGGGCGGGTCTACCGGCAGGACTTCACGCCGATCGCCGACCGGTACGTCCCCTCCAGGACCCCCGGGCAGGTCGTCGCACGCCTGCGGGAGTACGTCGACGCCGGCGCACGCTCGATCGTGCTCGTGCCCGCCTGCGCGGACGACGACCGCGCCGCGATGGTCGACCTGGTCGCCCACGAGATCGCCCCCGCACTGAGGAGCCCCGCATGACCCTGCAGAAGGTGCTCGTCGCCAACCGGGGAGAGATCGCGGTCCGCATCGTGCGCGCCAGCGACGACGCCGGGCTAGCGAGCGTGGCCGTGTACGCCGACGGCGACGCCGACGCCCCGTTCGTCCGGCTCGCCGACGAGGCGCACGCCCTCCACGGAGCGACCGCCGCGGAGTCCTACCTCGACCAGGCGAAGCTCCTCGCCGCGGCGGCCCGCTCCGGTGCCGACGCCGTGCACCCCGGCTACGGCTTCCTCGCGGAGAACGCCGAGTTCGCCCAGGCGGTGCTCGACGCGGGCCTGACCTGGGTCGGCCCGTCACCGCA